>JAFAOU010000154.1 GCA_019247495.1 Acidobacteriota bacterium | reverse complement strand
TCACGCTGCCTTTGACGCTCGGCGTCTCGAGAATCTTGCCGATGGCCCAAACCGTCAGCGGCGGGATCAATCGCTTGAGGGTCTTGTGGGTCGGCGACTTGACGTTCATCACGTCCTCCTGGGACGTGAGAGAGCAAGGTCCGGGCCTGTCGCGCCTGTCATCCTGAGCCGCCGAAGGACGGTCGAAGGACCCCCAACGTGCTCGCCTCGTGAAAAGCCCGCCCTTCCGGTTATCAGGAACGGGGTCCTTCGACCGTCCTCCGCTGCGTCGGCTTCGCCTACGCAAGCTTCGGCGGCTCAGGATGACAAATCCACGTCCCGCACCGCCTCCGCTGCGCCGCAGACGTAGAGCTGATCGCCGGACTGGACGACCGTGTCCGCTGTCACCGCGATGAACGCGCCGTGGCGTTCAATCGCCAGCAGCGAACAGCCGTACTGACGCAGCGGCATATCGCGCAGTGCACGACTCGAACGCACGGTAAAGCGTTCCACGCGGCGGTGCTCGTCGCGCGAACGCGCCACGTGTCCGAGCAGGCGGGAGGAGAGCATCTCGCCGGAAATGTCGCTGATGGAGAGTGCGAAGTCGGCGCCGGCGCGGTAGATGTTGTCGATGTTGCGCGAGTGATTGACGCGCGCGATGACCGGCACGTCGGGGGCGGCATCGCGCGCGATGACGGTCGCGAACAACGTGGCGTCGTCGCTGTCCAGCGCCAGCACGACTGCGCGGCATTCGTGCAGCGACGCCCGTTGCAGCACCGAGGAGTCGAGCACATTGCCGATGATGTCGACGCCGGGAGCGGACTGCCGCTCGACGACGCGCACTTCCTCGCCCGCATCGGTGAGCAGCTCATGCACCTTGCGGCCGACTTCGCCGAACCCGGCGATGAGATACGGTCCGCTGCGGCGAAGAAAGTTGCTGCCGATCATCGCCGCGGCGCGATCGAGCGAGGCGGCATCGCCGGCGATCTCCAGGATCGAACCCGGCTCGACGACCATCGCCGCATCGCAGCGCGCGTGGAGGCGGTTGCGCATCCACTGGCCGACCACGATCGCGCCGCTGGCCGCACCGAGGTTCGAGGCCCCGAGCGTGAGGCCGGCGAGGGGACTCGTTGCGGCGACACGGATTTCGCGTCGTTCGAGCGGCAGATCCTCGGCGCCCGGCATGCGCGGACTGATGCGATCGCTCGCATGAGCCGCCAGCGCCGCCGCGACGATGTGCCGCGGCGTGTACGCGGCGGTTGCGCCGGCCAGCTCCATCGGCTTCCGGTGTGCAGGCTCTTCGACGAACGCGAACATCTCGCCGCGAAACCCCATCTGCCGCGCGCGAAGAATCAGCGCCGCGTTTTCTTCATCGCGTCCATTCGCAACGAGCGCACGCGCAAACGGCAACCGGCAGACATCGAGCGCATCCTCTTCGGCGCGGCTGAAAACGGCCGGCAGTCCGCGCTCGAGCACCGCGCGCGCCGCGGTCTCGTCGGTTTCGACGACGATCGAGGCGACGTCGTGCGCCGCCAGGTTTTGCAGCAGCGTCTCCACCGCCGGTCCGTAGCGATAGACAATCACGTGGTTCGCCATCTTCGGAGCGATGCGCGGCACGCGTCGCTCGAAGCGCTCCTCCAGAAACGGCACAAGGAAAATCGGCACGATCAGGAAGACGAGAAAGACGCCGGCGAACTGCACCACCACCACCAGCACCACCATGGCCGGATGGCGCCAATGGCTGTCGGCGCCGTAGCCGGTCGTGCTGAGCGACTCGGCGGCCCACTCGAAGCTGTCCCAGAACGTGCGCGGCTTTCCTTCCAGCCGCGCCATGCCGGCTTGATACAGCAACGCCGAGGCGATCAGAAACAGGAGCAGACCCGCGACGAGCCAGAGGAGGCGCCGCGTGGAACGGTGCATGGTTGCGGAGCAGTTTACCCTGCGCGAAGACGCAGGATCTGCGTCTTCGCGCAGGATAAACTTCTGGGAAACCTCATGCTCCTCTGCACCGTTCGCACGTGTCACCAGCCGCTCGTGCGCGACGAACGGCGCGTGATCTGCGCGCGTGGACATTCGTTCGACGTCGCGCGCAGCGGCTACATCAACCTGTTGCAGCCGCAGGACAGGCGCTCGAAACTGCCCGGCGATACGGCGGACGCGGTGGCGGCGCGGCGGCGTTTGCACGATCGCGGCGTGACGTCACCATTGCTGGATGCGGTCAAGACGATGGCGAATGTGACGACGGACGACGTCGTCCTCGACGCCGGTTGCGGCGACGGTTTCTATCTCGGTTCGCTCGATTGCGATGCACACGGCGTCGACATCTCGCTCGCCGCGATCGAAGCAGCCGCGAAGCGTTATCCCGATTGTGAATGGATCGTCGCGAATGCCGATCGCTTCGTTCCGTACGCCGGCGCAACGTTCACGCGAGTGCTGACAATCACCGCGCGCATGAACAGCAACGAGTTCCGGCGCGTGCTTCGCGACGACGGCCGGCTGCTCGTCGCCATTCCGGCGCCGGACGATCTCGTCGAACTGCGCGGCGCCGGACGCGATCGCGTGCAGCGCACGATCGACACGTTTGCAAACGACTTCTCGATCATCGAACAACGGCGCGCGACCACGACCGCCGATCTCGAGCGCGATGCCGTCCACGACGTCCTGCTTTCCATCTACCGCCCGCGCGACATCGAGCGCGTGGAACCGATGCGCGTCACGTTCAGCCTCGACCTCCTCCTCTTCATTCCACACTGACGCTACAATCCGCCGCCCGATGTCCGACCCGTATTTTTCCGTTGTCATCCCGACCTACAAACGCCTGCCGATGCTGCTGCGCGTCCTCGATGCGCTCGACGCACAGGACGGAGCGCCGGAGTTCGAGGTGATCGTGATCGACGACGGTTCCGGCGACGGCACGGCAACGGCCATGCTCGAACGCAGCGCGAAAAGTTACGCGATCACCTTTCGTTCCCAGCCGAATGCCGGTCCCGGCCGCGCGCGCAATCACGGCGTTTCGCTCGCGTCCGGCCGCTACGTCCTCTTCATCGGCGATGACACTGTTCCCGAGCCGCGGTTTCTTGCCGAGCACGCGCGCGTGCATCGCGCTGCGAACGACGACCGGCTCACCGCCTGCCTCGGCTACACCGGCTGGCCACCCGGCGAACGCGTGACCGCGTTCATGGACTACATCAACGATTACGGCCTGCAGTTCGGCTACAAACTGATCCGCGATGGCGAGATTGTTCCGTTCAACTTTTTTTACACATCGAACATCTCCATCGATCGCTTTGTCCTCGGCGACGAGCCGTTCGACACGACGTTTCCCGCGGCAGCCTGGGAAGACATCGAGCTCGCTTTCCGCCTCGAATCGTTCGGCTTGAAGATCCGCTACAACGCGAATGCGGTCACGCGCCACTATCACCCGATGACCGTCGATTCGTTCGCGCGGCGTCAGTACACCGTCGGACACTCCGGCGCGATCTTCTACCGCAAGCATCCCGAGCTCGCAGGCTTCCTCGGCGTCCACGAGCTCGAGACGCGAACGCTTGCCGACGAGCGGCGCCTGTCCTACCTCCGCCGCCGCGCGCGCCTCGGCGAACGCTTCCGCGTGCTGGCCACGAACGGCGTTTTCGAAACGCTGATGCGCGAGCACTACCTTCGCGGCTTGCGCGATGGTTTGGCAGCGGTCAGTTAACCTATCGCCTCGCGCATGTTCCCAACAACCCGCCGCAGTGTGATCGCCGCGCTGGCGAGTGATGACGACGATCAGCGCCGGCGCGCGTTCGATACGTTCGTCGCGCTCTACTGGAAGCCGCTGTATAAGTACCTGCGGGTCGCGCGCGATCGCGAGGTCGCGGATGCCGAAGATTCGACGCAGGCGTTTCTGGCGAAGTGTTTCGAGAACGGATCGCTGGCCGCATACGACGCCGGCAAAGCGAGCTTCCGGACGTTCTTGCGATTGTTGTTCGATCGATTCGTCGCGAACGAATTGAAGGCATCGTCGCGGCAGAAACGCGGCGGCGATCTCGCCCGGCTCGATTTTGAAAATGCCGAAACGGAGATCTCGCGCGAGCACGATCGCGGCGGAAGTCCGGAGGATTACTTTCAGCGCGAGTGGGCGCGAAGCGTTTTTAGTCTCGCCGTCGAGCGGCTGCGCGCGGAGGCGGATGCTACACGTTTCGCGCTCTTCGAAACGTACGATCTCGACGATGCGAACCGCGCCACCTATCGCGAAACCGGCGAACGATTCGGAATCAGCGAGACGGCGGTGACGAACGGGCTGGCGGCCATGCGCCGCCGCTTTCGCGCAATCGTTCTCGATGTGCTGCGTGAGGCCACGGCCTCCGAGGGCGAGTATCGGGCCGAGGTTCGCTCGTTGTTGGGAGTCGACGCATGACCTGGCTGTCGGACAACGCGGTCTCGCATTTGCGCGAGGTCGCGGAGTTGCCGGATTTCAGCCACACGCGCTACCGCATCAAAAGCGAGATCGCGCGCGGCGGGATGGGCGTCGTCTACGAGGCCGAAGACGTCGAGCTACGCCGCCGCGTCGCGATCAAGGTGCTGGCCAGCGACCTGGCCTCGGAACACGCCGCCGAGCATATGCGCGATGAGGCCAGAACGATCGCAAAACTCGAACATCCCGGCATCGTTCCGCTGCACGACGCCGGTCTGCTGCCGGACGGGCGGCTCTGGTACGCGATGAAGCTCGTTCGTGGATGGCGTCTCGACGAACTGAACGCTCCAATCGCCGAACTGCTGCGTGTTTTTCTGCGCATCTGCGAAGCGGTGTCGTTCGCGCACGCCAACGGCATCGTTCATTGCGATCTCAAACCTGAGAACGTGATGCTCGGCGACTTCGGCGAAGTGCTTGTGATGGATTGGGGCGTTGCGCGCGAGACCGGTGCGAGCGATGCAACGATCGCCGGCACGCGCGGCTTCATGGCTCCGGAACAGGAGCAGGGCGCGATCGTGGATGCGTCGACGGACGTCTTCGCCCTCGGCGCGATGATGCGCGCGATCCTGCCGTCGAATCTTCCGCGTCCGCTCGCCGCCATTTGCGCGAAAGCGTCCGCGCCGGCGAAGAACGATCGCTACGAATCCGTACGCGCGCTCGCGAACGACATTTCGAACTGGCTCGGCGACCAGCCGGTGAGCGCTTACCGCGATAACGTCGTCGAGCGCATCTCACGGTGGGTCTCACGCAACCGCGCGCTCGTGACCATCGTGCTCGCGTACCTGATCATGCGCGTCATCGTCATTTTGTGGGTCCACCGTTAAAGGATTCGCGGCGAACGTTGAATACGCTCTTCGGAGGAACACCATGAACAAGATTCTCGTAGGACTTCTGCTCGGCGCCATCCTCGGCGCAGTCGACGGCGCGACGGCGTGGTTCACCCCCGCGGTGCGCGACGGAATCATCGGCATCGTCATCGGCTCGACCATCAAAGGGATGATCGCCGGCATCGCCGCGGGCTGGTTCGCTCGCAAGGTGCAGTCGGTGGCGTGGGGCATCGCCTTCGGACTATTCGTCGGCGCGCTGCTGGCGTACGGCGTGGCCGCGATGCAGCACGGCTACTACTTCGAAATCATGCTGCCCGGCTCGATCGTCGGCGCCATCGTCGGATGGGCGACGCAACGTTATGGCAGGAGTCTTCATCCGCGGGTGACGCAGATTTAGCGCGTCATCTGCGGATGGACGCCGTCTTCGGCACTGCCGGCACGGTCGTGTACTCGAGCGCGATGGCCGGCGTGCCTACTTCCTTCCCATCCGCCTCGGCGTGCGGGTAGATGAAGTAGTTGAGCGGTTCGGCGGTCGGCGGCGATAGGACCAGGTCGCGGCCCATCGTGAACTGGACGCGGTCGGGATCGAGGTTGCCGAAGAGGTAGGCGCGGCGTGTGGCATCCGTCGACTTCGACGCTTCTGACGGATCGACCGGAATCCAGCCTTTGCCCTTCACGTAGAACTCCGCCCAGCAGTGGTAGCCGGTGACCGTGCCGTGATCGGAGGTCATGGGGAAGCCGATGACGAAGCGCGCCGGAATCCCTTTCGCGCGCGCCATCGACATGAAGAGCGAATGAAAGTCCGTGCAGTTGCCGGCTTTGATGTCGCAGGCGCGCTCCGTGTCGCCGTGGCCCCATCCCGGGATGGTCTTGTCGTACTTCATCGTCGCCAGCAGGTAATCGTAGATCGCGTGCGCCTGGTCGACCGTCCCCGTTTTTCCGGCGGTGACTTCGTTCGCCAGTTTCTTCACGCGCGGCGAAATCGTGACGAGTTTGTCCGGCCGCAGCGCGCGGGCGAGATCCGCTTTCGACGCGCGCGTCTCGGCCAGCTTGGCCGTCGTCACTTCATTGCGTGTTCCGCGGAAGTGCACCTTGACCATGAAATCGCCGGCCGGCGGATTCCAGACCTTCGCGTACGCGTAGCGGTCGCCGAATGCGCCTTCCGAGGTCTGCATCCATTGCAAAGGCGAATCGATGCGGACGTCGCTGATGGTCTGACCGCCGCGGCTGACCGGCAGCGGAATCCACACGGTCATCTTTTTCAGGCCCGCAGGAACGTCTTTGATCGTGGCGACATAGGTCGCGTTGAACGTTTTGTCCGAGGCGAACAGCGGAAGAGCGGCGGCCGCGAGGAGGAGGAAAAAGAGCTTGCGCATGGTGGAGCGCAGTCTATCCGACCAAACATTTGCAAGCAGCCTCTTGACAATCGGAGTATTGGACTCCAATGTTTCGTTTCCACGCTTCACCAGGAGCCAAGCCATCATTACCGTAGACCAGCTTCCCGACAGTCGCCGCGCCATCCTCCTCGCGCTCAAACGCCAGGGACCATCCACGATCGCGCAGCTCGCCTATCAGTTGCAGCTCACGGGCGAAGCAGTGCGACAGCAGCTGCTGCAGCTTCAGCGCGAAGGATGGATCGAGTCGCGCGTGGCGCGCGGCGACGAACGCGGAAGGACCGGCCGGCCGGCCACACGCTACAACCTCACCGAGGCAGGTGACCATCTCTTTCCGAAGAGCTATGACCTGCTCAACGTCGCCGTCATCGATGCGGTCGCCGAGGAGCTCGGGCCTGACGCGGCTGTGCGCGTGCTCAAGCGCGTTTGCGACGATCGCGTCGCGGTCGAGGGGAAGACGCTGCAGGGCATCCCGCTGGAAGACAAAGTGGAAGCGCTCAAGGGCCTTTATGCGTCGGCCGATCCGTACATGACCAGCGAGAAAGTCGATGACGGGTTCCTGCTCGTCGAGCGCAATTGCCCGTTCTTCAATACGGCCATGCGGCGCCCCGCGCTATGCAGCGTTTCGGTCAACGCGCTCACGCGGCTCCTCGGTGTTCGCGTCGAACGCGACGAGACGTTCCAGGCCGGCGCCGGACGTTGCGTCTTCCACATCTACGCGAACGAGCCGATCGACGCGACGAAGTGGGAGTTCCAGCTCGAGAGCGAGCTGCCCCACCATCCCGCTGGCTCCTAGTCCGAACCTTCCGGCCTGACCTGCTGTTGCACGATTTTCTGCAGGCTTCCCGCGGACGAGTCAAACAGCGCGACCGCTCGGATCTGAATGGGCGAACGTCCGCTGTAGTTGCTCGGATCATTGATGTAGGCCGTGGTCACGAATTCCGCTGATTGCGACGTGTGCGGCTCGATGACGATGTTGTATGGCCGGTTCTTGGCCTGGATGGCGATGCCGCCTCCGCCGAGCGTGTCGAGGTCGATCCGCCGGAGCGTGATCGGGATATCAGCCTGATTCATGATTCGAAATTCGAAGTTGGCTGCGACGCCCGAAGCGACCGTCGGTACGTTCGTCAGGTCCGAGCGGCTGATGATCGTAATCTCGGGCTCCGGGATATGCGCGGCGTTTTGGGACAGTTGGGTCCCGCTGCTGCAAGCCGCGGCGATCAGGAGAGCTGCAAAAGTGAACGCGTTACGCATGACGTCGATCTCCATTTCGAAAGGTACGCACGATCGTTAAAACAGAACGGGGAGCGTTTCCGCCCCCCGTCAGGTTGTCATATCGAATTGGTGAAGTTGTTTCACTTCACGTAATTCAGCATCTCTTTCGCCGTGGCGGCGTCCTTGCCGGTCGGTTCGAGCTCCAGGTACTTCTGGAGGTTCGTCTTGGCGTCGGCGTTCTTCTGCGTCCTTACATACAGCATGCCGAGCTCGTAGTAGGCCGGCGCGAACTTGTCGTTCGCTGCGATCGCTCCCTTCAGGAGAGGTTCCGCTTCGCTGTCCTTGCTTGCGTTGATGAGCCGGGCCGCTTCGTTGAACATCGCCACGGCGTCGGCGGGAAGCTTCTTCTGATACTCGGCTGCCTTGGTCTTGTCGCCCTTCGCCGTGTATGCCTGATGCAGGACGCTGAACATGTCCTGGTTGTCGGTGTCGACCTCGAGCGCTTTGTTGGCGCGTTCGATGGCTTTGTCGTAATTCTTCGTTCGGAGATACAGCTTGGCGAGCGCTTCGTAGCCGGCCGTAAGGTCAGGCTTCGCGGCGACTGCTTCCTCCATCTTGGCGATGGCTTCGGGAAGTTTGCCGTCGTTCGCGAGTGCGGCGCCTTCGTTGAATGCAAGCACGGCCGGATTCGCTTTCGCCGCAGCCGCGGGGGCACCCGCAGCAGGCGCGGGGGCGGCGGAACCCGACTCCAGCGCTACGTCTTTGGTGGTGACCTCACCGAGCTTCGGTTTGAGCGTGTACTCGGCCGGCGCATAGCCGTCGGCCTTGTACGTGAACTTGTAGGTGAGTGTGCCGTCAAGGATGAGGAAGCGGTACGTGCCGTCCTTGTCCGCCTTGAACTCTTTGTGGACGGTGTGGCCCGCAGTCGCGTCGATGGTGATGACGGCGTTCGGAATCGGCTTGTTCGTCGCAGCGTCAGTGATCTTTCCGGCCATCCGGGCTTCTTCGCCCGCGAACGCGCTGCCAGCCACAGCCATGATCGCCAGCACGGCGACGGCGAATTTTCTACGCATCTGCATCTCCTGTCTGGTTGATTGTTCGTCGGAAGTTAACGCCTCGCGGCAGAGACCCATTCCGGTGTTATTCAATGCTGAGATAGGTATGATCCTTGAGCCCGCGCTCGAATTCCTGAAGCAGGCGCATCCCCTCGTTCGGGCGGAGGATGTCCTGCTTGATCGCGGCATCGATCTGGGCCTTCATCCGCTTCTCCAGGTCGCGCCAGTCGTACTGCGTCATGGCCAACACCTCGCCGATGGTGTTGCCGGCGATCTCTTCCTCGATGTAGAAGCCGCTCTCTTCGTCTGCGTCGAGGAAGACGTGAACCTCGTTGACGCGCCCGAAGAGATTGTGGAGGTCGCCCATGATGTCCTGATAGGCGCCGGTCAGGAAGATGCCGAGGTAGTAGGGGGCGCCGTCGCGAAGCTCGTGGAGCGGGAGCGTTTCGCGGACGTCGTTGCGGTCGATGTACTTCGAAACCTTGCCATCGGAGTCGCAGGTGATGTCGACCAGCGTCGATTCGAGTTGCGGCCTCTCATTCAGGCGATGGATCGGAACGATCGGAAAGAGCTGCCCGAGCGCCCAATGATCGAGCAATGACTGGAAGACGGAGAAGTTGCAGATGTGCTGATCGGCCAGTTCGATGTTGAGCGTGCGCAGATCCTCAGGGACTTCATCCGGATCCATGTGCGTGATGATGCTCTGGAGCTTCTCGGCGATTTCCCAGTAGAGCGTTTCGATGCGCGCCTTGACGTCCAGCGGCAACAGGCCGAGCTCGAACATCTGCTGCGACTGCTCCTTGATCTGCTGCAGGTCGTGCCACGCTTCGTTGACGTTGTCGGGGCTGAGGTCGCGGTCGATCTCCAGGATTTCGCGCGTCAGTTTGTGATCGCTGGCGCGTACGGCGCGCGGCTCGATGGGCGTCTTCTCGATCGCGCCGAAGGCCTGCACGACGAGCACGGAATGGTGCGCGACGATGGCGCGGCCCGACTCCGAGACGATGTTCGGATGCGGCACTTTCTCGTCATCGCACACATCCATGACGTTGTAGATGATGTCGCTGGCGTACTCGTCGAGCGTGTAGTTCATCGACGAGTGGAACTCGGAACGCGAGCCGTCGTAGTCGATGGCCAGACCGCCGCCGACGTCGAGATATTCGAGCGGATGTCCGAGCTTGTGCAGCTTGGCGTAGTACATGGCCGCCTCGCGCACGGCCCGCTTGATGGTGAGGATGTCCGGAATCTGCGAGCCGATGTGGAAGTGGAGGAGCTTGAATGCCGACTCCATCTTCGCCTCGCGCAGGATCTCGATCGCTTCGAGGATTTCGGAGGTCGACAGCCCGAACTTGGCGTGCTCGCCGCCGGAGGTCGCCCACTTCCCTTTTCCCTTCGACAGCAGGCGCACGCGCATTCCGATCCACGGCTCGACGTTCATCTCCGCCGCGATCTTCGTGATGGCCCGGACTTCCGAAAGTTTCTCCGCGATGAGGATGACTTTCTTCCCCAGCTTGCGTCCGAGAAGCGCCATGCGGATGAAGCCGTTGTCCTTGTACCCGTTGCAAACCAGCAGCGCTTCGGGATCGTTGTGAATGGCCAGTCCGGCGAACATCTCCGGCTTCGATCCGACTTCGAGCCCGTAGTTGAAGGGCCGCCCGGCATCGAGGATCTCTTCGACGACTTCGCGAAGCTGATTGACCTTGATCGGAAAGACGCCGCGGTACGAGCCGCGATATCTGTGCTCGGCGATGGCGTCGTTGAACGCGCCGTTGAGCGTCTCGACGCGATGCCGCAGCAGATCCTGAAACCGGATCAGCAACGGAGAGTTGAGGTTGAGCGCCTGCGCCTCGCGAAGCACGTCGATGATCGGAACGGCGATGCCGCCTTCCTGCAGCGGCGCGACCGTGAGATCGCCGGCAGGATTCACATCGAAGTAGCCGGTGCCCCAGCGATCGATCATGTACAGCGACGACGAATCGTCCACCGTCCACGGCGGCTGTTCATCGAACTGTTCAGGCTGCGCTTCCATCAGTTTGGGAAGAATAGAACAAGGAGCGGCCAAGGGTATTGCGCGTTTTTGTCATCCTGATCCGCCGGAGCGCGTAGGCGCGCAGCGCCGAAGTCGCGAAGGACGGTGAAGGATCTCAAGTTACGAGAAATGCGTTGAATCCGCGGTAAGCGTTAGGCGGCTCCGGCTGGATTCGCGCATCTTGAGATCCTTCACCGTCCTGCGCCGCTTCGCCTTCGGCTACGCGGCTCCGGCGGATCAGGATGACAGCGCCCGCACCGACGGCCGCATCGAAACCTGGTCAGTGCTTCTGCGTGTCCGTCTTCTTCACGTCGTCCTCGGCTTTCTTGCCCGCTTTCTGCAGACCGGCGCCCGCTTTCTGCGCCACCTGTCCGAGTCCTTCTTTGACGCCGCGGCCCAATTCGACCGAGCCGTTTTTCATCTTCTGCACGGCGTCGGACTTGCCGAGGTCTTCGGTCGCTTTCTTGATCTCATCGCCCGATTTCGCGGCGTTGTCGTGCGCCTTCTTCGCCGCATTCGAGGTGTCGTTCGTGATGCGATACGTCCCGTCCGGCTGCTTCTGCATGCACGCCAGCGCCAGGAAAACGATCGCAAATGTGGTGAGTCGCTTCATGGGAACCTCCGATTACGTTCGGAGAAGCAAGCACCGAGCCGTGTATGCTCCCGCATCGATGAGAAGCGTGATCACCGGCAGCGGGATCGGCATCCCGAAGAACGTCGTTCCGAACGAAAAGCTCGCCCGCATCATGGACACGAGCGACGAGTGGATTCAAACGCGCAGCGGCATCACGCGACGCCACTACGCCGATCCCGGTCAGTCCTCGTCGGACCTCGGCATGATGGCCGCCGAGGCGGCGATGAAGGCCGCCGGGCGGACGCAGGACGACATCGACGCGCTGATCTTCGCGACGATGACGCCTGACCATTTCTTTCCCGGCAACGGCCCCGTCGTTCAGGCAAAGATGGGCTTTCGCGAGTCGATGCCGGCGTTCGACATCCGCCAGCAGTGCTCCGGCTTTCTCTACGGTCTCGACCTCGCCGACTCGCTGATCCGCAGCGGCAAGTACGCGCGAATCCTGCTCATCGGCGGCGACGTCCACACGCCGTTCATGCCGTGGCAGAACGGCTGGGATACGACCATCGGCCTGGAAGACCGCGAGGTCACCGCCAAGGAGCGCGAGGACAACACGAAGATCCGAGATCGCGTGGTCCTTTTCGGAGACGGCGCCGGCGCGGTGGTCGTCGAAGCGATGGACGACAATGGCCGCGGATTTCTGGCCTCGAAGCTCTACACGAATGGCTCGAACATCGAAGCGCTCTACACGCGCGGTATCGGCTTCCGCCTCCGCCCGTTCGTCACGCACAAGCAGATCGACGATGGCGACATCATCCCCGACATGGATGGCCGCGAAGTCTTCCGCCAGGCGCTGTCGAAGATGCCGGAGTCGGTGCGCGAGGTCTGCGCTGCGTCAGGCGTGAGCGTGTCGGACATCGACGTGCTCTTGATCCACCAGGCCAACCTGCGCATCGTGGAAGGCGTTGCCAAACAGCTCGGCCTCGGAGCCGACCGCGTGCCGCACAACATCGAACGCTACGGCAACACGACCGCCGGCACGCTGCCGATCCTCTATCACGAGTGCGTCGCCGACGGCCGGGTCAAGCCCGGCATGCTGGTCTGCTTCACCGCCCTCGGCTCCGGCCTGCACTGGGGCGCCGCGCTCTACAGAGCTTGAACTAGGCGGCGTCGTCGGGTTGTGGGATCTCGAAGTGAAGGCCGGGATCGTTCGGCGGCGTCAGGAACTTCGAGACGCGCGCGTCTTTTTTCACGGCAGCCTGGAACGCGTTGACGTCGGCCACCGATGACGGCGCGACGTCGAAGACGTTGAGCAGCTTCGGATCGGCGGCGTGATGGGAGACGTTCATCGGACCAAGCTCGTTGATCTTCGCCGTCATCGCTGCCTTGATGGCGTCGGACGTCTTCCCCGCCGCTTTGCCTGCTTCGTAGACGTCGATGACGGCCTGCCCCGGCGCTTTGTACAGCCGCCGCTGCGCCGCGATGCCCTGCGTCTCGAGATTGTTGAACATCACCCGCGCCTGATCGGCGGGACTGCGCTGCGTGCTGGAGATGATCAGCTTCGCGACGTTAGCCGCGGTCATGACATCGCGGAGAACGCCGAGGGAGTACGACGTGACGTCGGATGACTTCGCGTTCGGACCGAAGACGATATTGTTCTCTGTAGGCATGGCGGGAAGTATATCCCGCCGCGTCAGCCATTCCACTCCGCATTCACCGTGGCTGTGTCTTCGCTCATGACGTTCCTCCGGCGGATGTGCGCGCCGCACGCGGCGGTGGATTGGGACGCGCGCCGACTATCATTCGCGCCGTGTTCGTCCTCTATGACGTGCTGCTCTACCTCGCGGCGATCGCGGTGTTGCCGTACGTCATCGTCGCCGGCATGCTGCGCGGGAAGTACCTGGTCAACTTTCCGGAGCGGATGGGCTTCTACAAAACGGCGCCGGCCGCACACGATCTGTGGATTCATGCGGTATCCGTTGGCGAAGCGCTGGCGGCGCGGCCTGTGGCCGACGTGATTCTGCGCGAGCGTCCGGCGACGACGATCGTCGTCACCACCACAACGATCACGGGCCAGGTGCAGGCACGCCGGCTCTTTCCAACGGCGACGGTTACGTACTTTCCATTCGATTTTTCCGCGAGCGTGAAGCGGTTTCTGCGGCATCACCGTCCGCGCGTTTTCGCAACGATGGAGACGGAAATCTGGCCGAACGCGACGCGCCTTTCGCGCACGGCCGGCGTGCGGTTGCTGCTGGCGAACGGACGAATTTCGGACCGATCGTTTCCGCGCTACCGTTACCTTCGCACGTTCGTCGCGCCGGTGCTGCGGCGCTACGACCGCATCCTCGCGCGCGAGGCCACTGACCGCGAACGGTTCATCGCCATTGGCGCGCCGGCGGAGATCGTCGAGACCAGCGGCAACGTGAAGTTCGATTACGTTCCTGACGAGCGGCCGCTTGAAATCGCGCCCCGTCTGCTCTCGCTCGTCGCCGGCCGGAAGGTCCTGGTCCTCGGGTCGACGATGCAGGGCGAGGACGAATCGATGATCGGCGAGTTGGAGCGATTCATCGCCGGGAAAAACGCGTTCGTCGTCATCGCGCCGCGCAAGCCGGAGCGCTTCGAGATCGTTGCGGCGATGCTCGCGGCCGCAAAGGTCCGCTTTGTGCGGCGCAGCGACTGGAACGACCGTCCGGCCGGCGTCCTGCTGCTCGACACGTTCGGCGAATTGGCGAAGGTCTATCGCTTCGCCACGGCGGCATTCGTCGGCGGGAGCCTCGTGCCGACTGGCGGGCACAATCCGATCGAACCGGCGGCGGTTGGTGTGCCGGTGTGCTTCGGACCGCATATGTCGAACTTCCGCGAGATCGCCAGCGTCTTCCTGCGCGACGGCGGCGCAGTCGAGGCGAAATCCGCCGCCGAGGTCTTCGACTTCGCCTCGCGGATGTTCGATAGCGAGGCCGCGCAACGCGACATGAGCGAGCGCGCGCGGAAAACGGTCGAACAGAACCGCGGCGCGGCGGCGCGGACCGCGGCACGCATCCTCGAGTTGCTGTCGTGACCATCCTTCTGAAACCTTTCGAACTGCTTTGGCGCGCCGTCAACCGCCTGCGGCGCGCGCTGTACCGGCGCGGCATCCTGAAGGGTAAGCGGCTGCCGCGTCCGGTGATCTCGGTTGGCAACCTCGCCGCCGGCGGCGCCGGCAAGACGCCGGCCGTCGTCACCATCGCCCGGTATCTGGAAAAACGCGGCTTCCGCGTGGCCGTGCTGACACGCGGCTACGGCCGCGCCGGCAACGTGTCCGGCCTGGTTACGTCGCTCGATGCCGCCAAGTTCGGCGATGAGCCGGTGCTCTTGAAAAGCAAGCTGAAAAACATAGACGTAATTGTCGGGTCAAAGAGATATCAAAATGCGGTGCAGTATCTAAACTCGAATGAGTGCGACTTATTCATCCTCGATGACGGATTCCAGCACCTGAAGCTCGCCCGCGACACCGACGTGGTCATCGACTCCGGCCGCGGCGTCATGCGCGAAGGCCGCTCCGCGCTGGCCGACGCTGATTTCGTCATTCAACGCCGCCTCCGCCTCGTCGTACCGGAGGAATTGACCGGACGCCGTGTCTTTGCCTTCGCCGGGCTTGCTTACAACGAACAGTTCTTCGCGTCGTTGCGCGAGAACGGGCTGGATATGATTGGAACAAGGAGCTTTCGCGATCACCATCGCTACACCGCCGGCGATATCGACGCGATCAAAGAAGCCGCACGAACCGCCGGTGCCGAGGCCATTGTCACGACGGAAAAAGACGCGGTGAAGATTGATGACCGTGACATCATCGCCATCGCCGCGGAGATGATGATCGAGCCCGAAATCCTGGCGAGAATCAGTGGATTAGTCGATTAGTGGATTAGTAGATTAGTGGGGTCAGTAGGCGTATTGCCTGGTGACCTCTTCCAGAATTCAGCGTCTACTAATCGCCCGTTCACCGACCTACTAATCCACTGATCTACTAACCTACGAATCCACTGCCTCCCATGAGCCGCCGCCGCAAAAACGCGCTGTTGCAGCGTGTCGAGTACCTCCTGTATCGCGCTGCCGCGCGTGCCGTGCGCGCCGGCTCCGAGGACGCGCTGCGCCGCTGGGGAACGCGGATCGGCGCGCTGTCGCGCCACGTCCTGCGCGGACGCGACCGGCTGGCCATGCGCAATCTCGCGGAAACGTTCCCGGAGAAGAGCGGGGCCGAGCGGCGGCGCATCATCGATGAATGCTGGCGCCACTTCGGGCGTGAAGCGCTCGAAACGATTCGCATGCAGCACGTGCCGATCGAAGAGATCCCAACGCACTGTGTTTTCGAAAACCCCGAGGTCTTGCACGATGCGATGGCCCTCGGCCGCGGAGTGGTGATCCTCAGCGCGCATTACGGCGGCTGGGAGATCGCCGGGCTGGCGGTCATGGCGTACGTGCAGAACGTGCACACGGTGGCGCGGCCGCTCGACAACGCCCTGCTCGAACGTGACCTCGCAAGCATTCGCGCACGCACCGGCGTTGAGGTGGTCGACCGCCAGCGTGCCGCGCGCCCGCTGCTCAAAGCGCTGCAAAAAGGCGGCGTCGTCATCCTCCTTCCCGATCAAGCGGTACAGCCGCGCGAAGGCATCCTCGTCCCATTTCTTGGCCGTCCCGCGTGGACCACTGACGCCCCCGCGAAAATGGCGTTGCGGCAGGAGTCATCGATTGTGTTCGGTTTTTGCATCCCGAGCCCAACCGGGCACCGACTTGAGTTTGAGGAACCGATCCGGATCGATCAACTGAGTAGCGACGAGAAGAACGCCGAGGCGCTGACCACGCGCATCAACGACGTCATTTCCCGCCGTATCGCAGCTCGCCCGGAGTTATGGTTGTGGATGCACGATCGCTGGAAGGGGAACGCGCCGGGTGAAATCGAAAGTGAAACAACAGATGACCAGTGAGACGGTCGTAGTCGGCCTCAATTGGGTCGGTGACAACGTCCTCGCGCTTCCAACCTACCGCGCTCTCTACCATCGCTTCCGCAGCGAAGGCGGCATCACCGTGGCCGCGCCGGAGCACATCGCCTCTCTCCTCGCGTCGGCCGGCATTTTTCGCAGCGTCATTCCGTGGAACGGCGATACGCGCGAGCGCATCCGCATGCTGAAGGCTGGACGCTTTCGCCGCGCGGTCATCCTTCCGAACTCGTTTCGCGCGGCGATGGTCGCCTTCGCGGCCGGCATCGGTGAACGTTGGGGCTACTCGACCGACGCGCGTGGAATGCTGCTCACGCACGGCGTCCGTCCCGATTCGTCGCGTGGCCATCAGCTCGATGACTACTCGATGCTGCTCGCGGCGATGAATGCGCCGCGCGTCGTCGATGAGATTCCGACGATGTCCATTCCGTTGCACGTGCGCGAGCGCGCCGGCCGGCTGATGCGCGACGCCGGCGTCCGTCTCGACGAGCCCCTCTTCGGCCTGCACGCGGGCGGGCTTTACGGCCGCGCCAAACATTGGGGCGATCAGCGCTACGGCGAACTGGCCGCGCGCCTGCGTGCGGCGGGCTTCTCCGTCGTGCTGCTCACCAGTCCCGGCGAACGCCATCAGGCCGAGGCCATTTCCGCGGCCACAAAAGGCCTGCCGATCGTCGGCTACGACGGCGATGTTCTGCATCTCGCCGCGGCCATCTCGCATTGCTCCGTCGTCGTTACGAACGACAGCGGTCCTCTCCATCTCGCCACCGCCCTCGCCATCCCCTCGGTGTCGATCTTCGGCCCGACCGATCCCGATCGCACGGTGATTCCCGGCGCGTCGCGTGTGGTCCGCAAACCGTTCGCCTGCCAGCCTTGCTACAAGCGCGAGTGCCCGCTCATGCACCACGGCTGCATGAACGAGATCTCCGTCGACGACGTTTTCGCGGCCTCGGTCGGCCTCTTCAACGAGATCGAAGGGAAGATCGAATCAGACGGCGCGGGCGCGGTCGCATTCGGGACGGAGTAACGCCGCCTATAATCGCCGTCAATGCCTGTTGATGACGAAGGCCGGCTGTACAAGATCGGCGAAGTCTGCAAGATGGCCGAGGTGCAGCCGTACGTGCTCCGCTATTGGGAGACAGAGTTTCCGCCGCTCGCGCCGAACAAAAGTGGCGGCGGCCAGCGCCTCTACACCCGTCACGAAATCGACATCATCCTGCGCATCAAACAGCTCCTCTACTCCGAGGGCTTCACCATCGCCGGCGCGAAGAAGAAGCTGGATGTGGAGATGTCGGCGCCGGTGGTCGAGGTTGCGGCGCCAGTCGCTGCCGCTCCGTCGAAGGATGTATCGAAAGCGCTCGGCGATGTGAAGAAAGAGCTGACGGCGATTCTCGAACTGCTCGACTCGTGATCTATCCGCAGATTACGCAGATAAGCGCAGAAGAAGCTCGCCGGACCTACGCCGGCTTCTCCGTCGGCTCCGGCTCCGGACTGGGATTCGTCGCGCCGGGCGGCGTATCGCTGCCTTGCTTTTCCGGTACCTTGAAGCCGAGGTAGGTGCCGGAGCTGATGCCCATCAGGCCGAGCAGAGTCGCGCTGAACTCGGGCATCTCCAGGTTCTTGTAAACCGACCCGATGAAGATCACGCCGAGAACGAGCGTCCAGACGAACATCTGGAACCGATGGAGACTGATGCCGGTCGGATCACTCAAAACGTCGTTGAGGAAGCCTTCCGACTTCCCGCCCGGCTCGTCAGGCATCGGCGCGGTCTTGTTCTTGTCGATCAGCGCGGCGCCGAGTGCGGTGGCCGCCCCGATGCCGATCAATCCGAGAACGGAGTCGGTGATCGTGTCCAGCTCATCGTTGATCAGCCACATGAAAACGTAGGCAGCGATGACCAGGAAAAACCAGAACGTCATTTGGAAAAGCGAAAGCGAATACGGGCGCTCGTTCGGTACCGGATGCGTTCCGCTGCGGACGAGGCTCGTGGTGCGGCAGAGGTGGATCAATACCGCGAGGGCGAGCGCAATCAGGCCGATATAGATCCGGAACTGCACCGCCGGAATGACCTCGAAGTTGAACGTGGCGCTGCTGGGAATCGCGAACTGCGTATCGGAACCGACGCTCACGTCGACCGTATGCGCGTAGCCGTGCGGACTGCCGAGAAGCAGATGCCATGCATCGTCGTCCGTCTTGTCGCGAAGGAGGCGGTAGCGAACATGTCCATTGACCGTGTCGCACGACTCAGCCTTGTCACCCTTGAGCGGCATGCCTTCGATAAAAAGGACGATGGCCTTGCAGTTGCCGTTGGCCTGTTTCAAGAGCGTGCCGAAGTTCTGAACATGAATCGAGAGCCGATCGTCAAGGCCGACCAGGTTTGGAGTGTCCTTGTCGTACCCGTGCGCGAAGTAGACCCGCGGAGGACCGCCGTCATCCGGAACGATCGGCGTACCTTCGGGTTCCCACGGCGGCGTCGGCGGTTTGGAAACCGTCGCTTTGATCGGTGGCGCAGGCGTTCCCGTGGCTACAGGCTGCTGGGCCAGCAGCGCCGCGCCCATCAAGAGGGAGAGAACCGCGACGATCATCGATCGCATACGCACCTCGTTTCTGCCGGATTTGTGGACCGCGAGGGATTTTACGGCAAACGTCACACGTCCGCTTCAACAGCGTCCGATCGAGGTCGTAGCCTCGTTCGCATGAAACGCACATTCGTCATCGCGCTCTCACTTCTCGCACTCGTCTTCGCCGCCTGCACGTCCGACATGGACGATCGCGATCGCCGTCCGCCGCAGGGCTATCCGGGCGGAGGCGACCGCGGTGGTTTCGGGCGAGCAAGAGCCGAGGGTGCCGGCGATGGACTGGAGATGATGCCGCCGTCCGACTGGTGGCACGATCCGCGGATCAGCGTGGCCGTCAACCTGACGCCCGATCAGGCAGCGTCGCTCGATCGCATCAGCAGCGAGCAAAGTGGAGAGATCGCGAAGCTCGAGCGCGACAGCATGGTGGCCGCGCGCGATCTGCGGCAGACCGTCGAGGCCAATCAGCCAGCTGCGGCCGACATCACCGGCGCGGGCCAGCGCCTGCGCGGCATCCGCGACGCGCTCTTCGATCGCCGCATACAACTCCTCGCCTCCGAACGAACGCTCCTCACCCAGCAACAGTGGACCGCGCTGCAGGACGCGATGACCGCGTCACGCCGCGACACCGACCGCCCCAACCGCGGCTACGGAGGCCGCGGCGGTCGGGGCGGGATGGGCGGGCGGGGACGCTTCCCGGGGTAGCGGCGCAAGCTCGTCTGAAAAGGCACTCACCACAAAGGCACAAAGGACACAAAGAAACTCTCTCTTTGTGTCCTTTGTGTCCTTTGTGTCTTTGTGGTGAGAAGCCTTCCGACGAAACCTACTTTCCCATCTGTTTGAGAATCGCGTCCATCTCGTCCATGACGCGATTCATCTTCTTCATCGTCAGGTCGAGCGGTTCGGACGTCGTCATGTCCACGCCGGCGTCTTTCAGCAGATCGATCGGATACTTCGATCCGCCGGCCGAGAGAAACGCAAGGTAGCGCTTCGTCGCGTTGGCGTCGCCGGACATGACCTTCTCCGACAACGCCGCGGATGCAGTCGCCGAGGTCGCGTACTGATAGACGTAGTAGGTCCGGTAGAAGTGCGGGATGTACGCCCACTCGTGCTTCACCACGTCGTCGACTTTGCATACCCCTTTGTCGTCGCCGTAGTAACGCTTCACGATGTCGAGGTACATGGTGTCGAACGTGTCGCCCGTCAGCGGCTCGCCCTTCTCCGCCGCCTGGTGGATGCGCAATTCGAATTCGGCGAACTGCGTCTGGCGGAAAACAGTGCCTTTCATCCCCTCGAGGTAATTGCCGAGCAGCGACAGACGCGTGGCCGGATCCTTGATCTGTTTGAGCATGTAGTCATTCAGCAGCGCCTCATTGAACGTCGACGCTACCTCGGCCACAAAAATCGGATAGCCCGCGGTCGGATACGGCTGCGTTTTGTTCGAGAAGTAGCTCTGCATCGTGTGGCCGAGCTCGTGCGCGACCGTGCTCATGTCGTCGTAGCGGCCGTTGTAGTTGATGAGCATGAACGGATGCACGTCGTACGCGCCGCCGTTCGAATACGCGCCGGTGCGCTTGCCGGCATTCGGGTAAAGATCGATCCAGCGATCGTTGAACGCACGTTCGATGACGCTCGTGTAGCCCGTGCCGAGCGGCGCGACCGCGCCGAGGAGGTTCTTCTTCGCTTCGTCCAGCGAATACTCCAGCTTCGTGTTGGCCACGAGCGGCGCGTAGAGATCGTAGTAATGCAGATCGCTCAGTCCGAGCATCCGCTTGCGAAGGTTGAGGTAACGATGGAACGTCGGCAGGTTCGCGTTCACGCCGTCGATCAACTTCGTGTAGACCGAGGTCGGGATCGAGTCGGGTTCGAGGGTGGCATCGAGCGTGGTCGGATACTTCCGTGCCCGCATGTAGAACAGATCCTTCTGGACTTCCGCGTTCAGTGCAGTCCCGATCGTGCCGCGGTAATCGCCGAGCGCGCCGAAGAAGGCGTCGAAGACTTTCTTGCGGTCCTCGCGATTCGGCAGCGAACGCGAAACGGAGAACGTGGCCAGGTCGAGCTTGCGCGTGGTGCCGTCGGCGAGCGTGATGGTGGGGAAGGGGAAGTCAGCGTTCGTAAAGACGCCGTAAACGTCGCCCGGAGCGGACGACATCAAGCCCGCGTCGGCAATGATTTTCTCCTCCGGCTCCGACAACGTGTGGGCCTGGCGGCGAAGCAGGTCGTGCAGGTAGAACGTGTACGGCGCCAGCTTCGGCTCCTTGGCGATGTACGAGTCGATGGTGGCGCGATCGATCTTGAGAATCTCCGGCTCGACGAACGCGATATCGGCGCCGAACGATGACCCGAGCTGATCCATCTCCTGCTTCATGGCCCGGTACTTCGTGACGCGCGTGTCCTGGTCGGCGATGAGGCCCGCGTAAACGTAGACGCGCGAGAACTCTTTGTTCAGATCGTTGAGCAGGGTCAGTCCGGCCGCCAACTGCTGCGGCGACTGCCCGAGCGTCCCCTTGTACTTTTTCATCTCGGGGATGCGCGCGACGAGCTTGTCTTTGGCAACGCGCCACGCTTCATCGCTCGGATACAAATCCGTGAGCCGCCACTTCGACTGCTCCGGAATGTCCGCCCGTTCCTTCGACTGCGCGAAGCCGGCGCTCGCCGTCAACGCAACGACGACCACCGCCACTGCCACTCTCATCATCCGCATGAACACACCTCGATCGTGATTTTGTCGGTGGTGCTACGGATGATTCTCTCCGAGGTTTCTCCGCCGCTCCGCGAGCCCCGCGTGAAAGGTCATCCCTTCGCCGTAGCAATGAACCACTGGTTCTCGAACGGATCGATCACCCAAGCTCCCCGCTCGCCGTAGGGCTTGTCCGCCGGCGGCTCGACCGAGGTCGCGCCGGCGCGAAGAGCGCGTTCGTAGACCGCGTCGACGTCCGGCACGAAGAGATGAATCGCGGAAGGCATCGGCTGCGACTCTCCGTGCGCTTCGCCGAGCTCGATCAGCGAATCGCCGATCCGCACCGCCGCGTGCGCGACTTCGCGGTCGGGCATGTCGGTGATGTGCGCCGTCGTCCCGCCGAAGGCATCGCCGAGGAATTCGATGAACTTGCGCGCGCCGCGCACGTGGAAGAACGGCGTCACCGTGTGGTACCCCTCGGGACGCGGACCGACGCCCGGCTGCTTCCGCGGCTTGCTTCCGCCGCCGCCGAAGCGCTGCATCAACTCATCCTCGGTGACCTCCTCCTGATGCGTGGCCAGGTACCAGGCGTTTCCCCACTGATCCTTCACGCCTCCTTCGCGATCGCCATACGCCTGGTCCGTGATCGGGAGAGTCGAGGTCGCGCCGGCGGCGCGCGCGCGCTCGTATGCGCCATCGACGTCATCGAGGTAGATGTGCAGCGCCATCGGCTTCGGTCCGGATTCCGGCTCGCCCATCTCGATGAGCGAATCGCCGACGCGCATCGACGCATGCATCACGCGCCCGTCCGGTGCCGGATAGCGTCCCAGCAGTTCGGCGCCAAGGGTCTCCTGCAGGAACGCGATCATCCCGTCAGCATCGGGCACCAGCAGATATGGCCGGATCGAAGGGAACTCCGTTGTCGTCATCTCATCCTCCATCGGTGGAACCAGCTCCGCCAGCAATTGCGATTTGAATGCGGGATCGGGCAGCGCGCGCAGATCGTCCGCGGCCATCAGCAGCGTAGCCAGTTCCGGCTCGGACAGCGCGAGACCAGCACTGCGTCCGGTCAGGATCGCCTCGATCGCATCGTCGAGCCGTTCGATCAGATCGCGCTCAGCCATGATTCGTACCCATTCGCGCCCGCAGCGTCTGCAGGCCTCTCCACTGAAGTTGTTTGACGGCGCCTTCGCTCCGCCCGATCGCCGAGGCGATTTCGCGGATGCTCCTCTCCTCGGCGAACCGCATCACGATCACGTGCCGCTGGTCCGCCGGAAGCCGATCAACGAAGCGATACAGCGACGCGCGCCGCTCGATGTCTTCGATCTCGCGCGGCGGTGCGGTCGTCTCGGCCTGCGTACCCTGCTCACGCGCCGATTTCGCGAAGTGATCGGCGATCGCATTCGCGGCGATCCGATACAGCCACGCCGCGAACGGCAGTCCGCGCCACTCGAAACGTCCCAGATTCGCCAGCGCCTGATGAAAGACCTCGGACGTAATGTCCTGCGCGACTGCTCGATCGTTCACGCGCCGGATCACGAACGCCCACACCCGACCGAAGTTCTCCTCGTACAGCTCCGCGAACCGCTTCGGGTCCTTCTGCGCCGCCTCGATCAGCAGCCGCTCGCGATCTTCGATTGCGCGATCCATGAATCGGTCATTAAACCGCCGAGGAGGCGAAAAGTTACGGT
This sequence comes from Acidobacteriota bacterium, assembly GCA_019247495.1. Taxonomy (GTDB): domain Bacteria; phylum Acidobacteriota; class Thermoanaerobaculia; order Gp7-AA8; family Gp7-AA8; genus JADGNZ01. Next base: position 13,855 of record JAFAOU010000154.1, on the reverse strand, counting down.
GGATAATCGCCGCCGATGAAATCGCCGAAGTGGATCGACTCGCCGCTGGCGCCGGCGATCGTGATTGCGATCTGCTACATCGCGTTTTTCGTTCGATTGCTCGAGACCCGCAATGGCGACGTCTCGCTCTTCGTGATCGCCGGCGGACAAAATGTCGACGCCGCGAAAGTGCCGCCGGAGCTGACGGTGATCCCGGAGATCGGCGGCTACGATGGAGTCTGGTTCTACCGCCTGGCCATCAACCCGTTCACGCGGGTGCAGGCGGCGCATGGAATCCGGATCGACAATCCGCCGTACCGGCAGCAGCGCATCGGCTATCCCTTCATCGTCTGGCTGTTGTCGCTGGGCCGGGTCGCATGGATTCCATGGCTGCTCGTGATCGTCAACATCGTTGCCGCATCGGTGATGGCCGCCTTCGGCGGAGCATTCGCGAAGAAGTACGGACTGCACGCGCTGTGGGGCGTGATCGTTCCTCTCTATCCCGGATTCGTGCTGACGTTCTCCCGCGATCTGTCCGAGATTGTGGCCGCGGCGTTTGCGATGGGCGCGATCTGGGCGGCGGCCTCGCGCCGCAACGTTACGGCCGCGTTGCTGCTGACGGGCGCGGTATTGACGCGCGAAACGACGCTGCTGCTGGCCGTAGCGCTGGCCGCCGTCTGGCTGGCCGATCGGCTGCTGCGCCGCGAGCGCCGCATCGGCGTCGTGATGTTCGCGCTTCCGATGGCTGCCTACGCGCTCTGGCAGTTGGTTCTTGCCGCGGTCTGGGGCGTCTCGCCCCTCCGCGCCGGAGTGCCCGACCGGGCCTTACCCTTCGTCGAGTACGCGCGATTCCTGGGCGCCGCCTCCATGCGCCGCGATCACCAGCAGCGTCTGTACTTCCTAGAGAGCCTGTTTCTTGCTGGCGTCGTCATCACGATCGTGCTGGTGTGGCGCCGGTCGCGCGCGCCGCTGGAGTGGCGGCTGGCCTGGCTCGGCTACCTGGCCCTCTTCTCGATCCTCCCGCACACGATCTGGCTCGAGGACTACGGCTTCCTGCGCATCTTCGCCGATGTTTTCCTTGTCAGCGCCGCGCTGATCATCCCTTCATCCGCGCCCGCGAGGTGGTTCACGCTCATCACCTCCGCCAGCCTCTGGTACTACCTCGCCAAGCACTTGGTGCTGGTGTGGTGATGCAGGGGGTAAGGCAGGGAGATGAAGCAGGGACGAGGGATGAGGTTTGAGGTTGAACGATCGGTTTCCCCTCGTCCCTAATCCCTCGTCCCTGCTTTACCGGTACTGCTCTTTCAGCGCTTCCAGCTCGGCCACGGCCTTGCGGAGGATGCTGACGACCTTGTGGACTTCGCTGCCGTACAGCTTCAGCTCCGCGTCGCAGTCGGACATCGAGTAGAGCGCTTCGTCCTTCTCCAGGCGTTCGCGCTCGAAGCGGAGGCGCTCGGTCAGCTCCTCGATCTCGGAGATGAGGATGAAGTTGAGATCCTTCTCGCCGAGGTAGCGCTTGCACTGCGGGCAGTAGATGGAGCGGTCGTCGGCGTTCTCGACGAGCTCAAAAACAAACTGCCGCTGGCACTGCGGACACTCGAAAACCTCGGGTAACACGTCTTCATCCTCGCCCGGCGATTGTCGCACGAATCCCGGAATGAGGATGTTGACCCTGGCGTTTCCCGCCGTGTAGCATCCACCGCCCGCCAGCACTGGGAGATCGTTCAATGGTAGGACAAGCGGCTCTGAACCGCTCAATCGGGGTTCGACTCCCTGTCTCCCAGCCACCGGCGACGCGCCGGTGCGTTTGTTGGCCCGGCCTCGGCCACCAGTAGCGGATTCAACTCCCTCCGGCGAACACTAAAGTTCGAATACCAGCGAATCCTCACTTGCCTTCATTTTCGCGAGCGCGTCGTAGGGCGAACGCCTGCCGTGAACGTGCGCTTCAGGTATTCGCTCTGCTTGACGAAGCCTCGCAGCGTACGGAACCGCTCCACCGCATCCCGCCCTGTGCCACCGCGGCACCATTCGCCGCCGACGGCGACACCGACTTTGCGCGCGCGACAGCGCGCTAGGAAACGGCGGAACTCGCGCGTGTGGAACGGTTCGCCGCTCCTGGCCGTGAAGGCGACGAGGTCGACGCGTGAAATCGCGCCCTCCAGCGCTTTCCACGGAGTGTTCGCGCCGACGAAATCGGTTCGCCAGCCGCCCCACTCGAGGACGAGACGAACGAGATGGAGCGGCAAGTCGTGCAGTTCTCCCGGCGGACATGCCAGCAACGCGACACGTGAATCAGCGGGGAAGACGGCAGGACGAAGGTGATCCACCGCCGCTGCGATGAGGTGTGTAGCGCGATGTTCTTCAGCAACGGACAGCGACCCCTCGTGCCATCGGTCGCCGATCTCGCGCAACGTCGAGCCGACCACTTCGTCGAGAAAGGCCGCGCGCGCCGCGAGATCGTTCGTGACCGGCGTGACGAGTCCGCGGACGGCCGCGGCATCCCCTGATCGCGCAGCGTCGAGCAACGTGGGGCGGCGCCTCGTTCGAGAAGGCTTCACCGCCGGCGCATCGAGTGGCGGAAGAAGGTCGGGCGGCAGTCCGCGCGCGGCCGCGAAGGCCCGCAGAGCGTCGATCGTGTAGCGACGATGTGCCCCGGGCGTCTTCACCGCCTGCAGCGCGCCGCTGTCCGTCCAGCGCTTGATGCTGGATGTCCCGACCCCGAGGGCGCGTGCCGCTTCCGTCGAAGTCCAGAGGCGCATGTGGCAAGGGTATCGCTTCCCGGTGTTATAAGCTACGATTCGACCAATTCGACCAGAAGGGACCACCATGAACGATCAGCAACCCACCGCAGAGGCTCTTGAATCCATCACCCGAATGAACGAGCAACAGCTCGACTCGCTCCCGTTTGGCGCCATCCGGCTCGACGCGAACGGCACGATCCTCAGCTACAACCACGCGGAGTCGCAGTTGACCGGCCGCGATCCGAAGAGCGTCATCGGGAAGAACTTCTTCACCGACGTTGCGCCCTGCACCAACGTGCAGGGATTTGCCGGGCGCTTCCGCGAAGGGATGGCCAGGAAGCAGCTGCACGCCATCTTCCCCTATCGCTTCGACTTCAAAATGGCGCCGCGCGACGTGAGCGTCACGCTCTTCTATTCACAGCAGACCGATTCGGCCTGGGTGTTCGTGCGGGAAGAGAAGCGATGATCGATACCGCACGCCGTTCGAAGTCGTCCATTACTCCCAGCTAATCCTAAATTGGCCGGCAGTCGCGCTGAACTGCTCTCGGGCTTCGTTTGTGCACGGTCGCCCCCATGAGTCTCCGCCAGCTCGATCGCAAATACCTCGGGCGCGAGTCCGCGGCGCAGGACATCGAGGTGGCGCGAACGAAGGGTGCGTTTGTTTATGACGCCCGCGGCAAACGCTACATCGATTTCCTGTCGGGCTGGTGCGTCGGCAACTTCGGGTGGGACAACACCGCAATCGCGAAGCCGCCGGCCCGGCGGCGTCCCGATTACGTCTACCCGGACTTTTTGTACCGGCCGTGGGTCGAGCTTGCTCAGCTGCTCGCCCGGATCACCCCGGGCAAACTCGAAAAGACGTACCGCGCGACGGGTGGGTCGGAAGCGGTCGACATCGCGCTGCAGATCTCGATGGCGTCGACGGGCCGCCGCAAGTTTGTCTCGCTCGAGGGCAGCTATCACGGCAACACGATCGGCACGGTCAGCGTGGCATCGACGGAATGGCGCGAGCCGTACCCGAATCTGCTGTCGAACTGCATGACCATCTCGCCGCCGCTCGGCGAGCGTGCCATCGCGCGGCTGGAGACGCTCCTGAAGAAGCGCGACGTCGCGGCGTTCATCATGGAGCCGATCAGCTGCAACCTGGCCGTGTTGATCCCCGAGGACGCGTTCATGAAGCGCGCGCAGCAACTCTGCCGGCGCTACGGGACGCTGTTCATTGCCGATGAAGTAGCGTGCGGATTCGGCCGCACCGGAAGGCTGTTTGCGTCGGAGTACTTCGATCTCGAGCCCGACATTCTGTGTATGGGCAAGGCCATCACCGGAGGATTCGCGCCGATGGGCGCCACGATCGTCACGGCCAGGGTCGCGAAATCCGTCGAAGGCGAAGTGGGCTTCTATTCGACCTATGGCTGGCATCCCTCGACGGTGGACGTTGCCATCCGCAACGTTCGGTGGCTGATTCGCAATCAAGCCCGGCTTCTCCGTGATGCCGCCGAGATTAGTGCGTACTTTGGGCAGCGTCTCGCGGCCATGAATTTCGACGATCTGAAAGACATCCGAATCCGCGGCATGGCCATCGCGGTCGAGGCAGGCGATGGCGATTACGTCTCCGCCATCACCGCTCGCTGCAGCAAGAATGGCCTCATGGTCACCACCGCCGGGAATGCGATCACGATGTTTCCGCCGCTCACGCTCGATCGGCGCACCGCGAAAGCGGGACTCGACATTCTCGAGAAATCGTTGCGTTAGTCAGACGCGCCCCAATTCGCGCTGCGCGTGAGCTCGTGAACATTCCACTGATGCGCCGATTCGCCTCAAAATCTCATTCTTTATCGAAGCATGTCATGATGCCCAATACTTCTCCATGGAACCGCGGCATCCCTGTACCAAGGCTGCGGCGGAACGAGGTGCTGCGTGCAGGGTCAAAAAAAAGCCGCCGAAGCTGTTTCTCGTGCAAGAGAGGAACTCGATCGGGCCCTCAACCATCTTGAAGTGCTGGCGAACTCTGACAGGGAGCGCTTCAGCTACTCCGTTCACGCTCTCAACAACTACCTCATGGTTGTAAATACGACGCTCGACCTCCTGTCGCGGACGCCAGCGATCATGGCCGATCGGAACGCGAAACGCTGGCTCGAATCTCTGAAGCAGGCGACGAAGCTGATGAAGAGCACGGCGCGGGGAGTCCTGACCTCGATCAACGATTCGCTGCCGCCGCTTCTTCTGGCGTCGGTCTCCATGAATGAAGTGGCGGAAAGCGCGTGTGATGCCTACCAACCGAAGGCGCTCCGCAAGAAGATCCGCCTCATCTGGGAGCCGACGACGGGAAGAGACACGGTACTCACGGATGGAGTTGCCGCCGGCGTGGTTCTGGACAATCTGGTCTCGAATGCAATCAAGTATTCAGAGCTCGGGACCGAAGTCTCCGTCGAAATGACGACCGAAACCGAAGCCGTCGTTTGCTCGATTCGGGACTCCGGCCCCGGGCTGAGTGTGTCTGATCAAGAACGTCTGTTTGAACGAGGTGTCCAGTTGTCGCCGCGTCCGACCGGCGGGGAACCCTCGAATGGCTACGGGCTCGCAATTTCCCGTGATCTCGCTTTGGCCCTGGGTGGACAACTGCATTGCAGGAGCGCGCTCGGCAAGGGAACGTGTTTCGCCTTCTCTCTGCCCTTTGATGTCTCCCCTATGCCGTCGTAGCCTCGTTGCCGCTCCCACCTTCCAACATTCTTGCGAGTGCGCTCGACGTTTGATCCACAATGCCCTTCCGTGCGGGAGGACCGGGTTGCGATCGCGTTGCTCGCGTTGCTGGTCGTGGCGGCGTTCGCGAACGTCATCTTCGACGGCAGGTCGCTCGTCGCGTCCGACAACCTCAATCCTCTCTGGCCGGACTTCAAATCTCCCGACGAGTGGCGGCGTCCGGATCTGGTCGGGTATCCCAATTACCGCGACATCACCTCCGCCATCATGCAGAGCGATCCGTCGCGCGAGTTTCTGCGGCGCAGCCTCCTGCGCGGGGAGTTTCCCTTCTGGGATCCGTACCTCGGCGGCGGCGGCCCTTCCTTCGCCTCGATGTGGCCGGCGTACCTCTTTCCCCCGTCGCTACTGGTCGTTCTGCTGGGCAACGGGAGTCTGATCAGAAACATCTACATCCTGCTCCTGATCCTCTGCTCCGGCACATTGACCTACTACCTTCTTCGCCGGCATGCGCTGCGATGGCCGGCCGCGCTGGCGGGGGCGCTTGCGTTCAGTTTTTCCGGCGCGGTGATCCAGACGGCGCCTTCCGTCATCGGACAACCGGTCGCATTCTTTTCCCTTCCACTGCTCGTCACGGCGCGTCTGATCGACCGGCCGGATGCACGGCGCGCGGCGCAGGTTGCTCTGGCGTTTGCGTTTGTCGCGCTCGCGTCCTTCCCTCCGGTCCTTCTGCAGATTTTCGGGATGTGCGCCGTGTACGCCGTCGTAGCCATCATCACGAAGTCGAAGGAGCGCGTACGAACCGCGGCGTGGTTTGTCGGCGCTGCGGTTGTCTCGCTCGCCATCGCCTCCGTTGTCTATCTGCCTGGCTGGAAGGCCATGACTGAGATGTCGCACGTGCGCGTGTACTACTCGCACGCGGCCGAGGAGACGATGCCGGCCAATCGGCTGGGACAGGCACTCTCTCCGACGATCATGGGCGGGGTACCCATCTACGCACATCCCGCCGTCATGGGACCGGTGGGAATTCACCTTTACTACTCGGGGGTCGTCGCGCTCTTCCTGGCGGGCATCGGCGTCGCCGCCGGCGGCGGAACCGACACCCGCATTCTCCGGATCACCGCCTCGCTTTGTGGCGCGCTCGCACTGGCGAAGACGATTGGCCTTCCGCCGGTGCAATGGATCGCCTTCGTTCCGCTCCTGCGCAATTTCCACTATGCCGCCTACCTCGGAATCCTCATCGCGTATTCAGCGGCCATCCTCGCGGCCCTCGGCATCGATGCGTTGCTGGCCGGGAGGGCTCGTGCCTGGCACGTCGCCGTTGGCGCGTCCGTCCCGGGGCTTGGGTTGCTGGCGGTGCACATCCAGGCCTGGCGCCGAGGAGTTGCGTTCCAGCCGGAGGGATGGCGGTGGCTCGCCGACTTTCGAATCCTGATCGTCTTCTGCGTGCTGGCGGTCCTCGCCGCGTGGGCCGCCTACCGCTGGCCGCGCGCTCGAACCGCGGCCGTGATCTTCGTGATGGTTCTGCTTGCGGCTGAGGGTCTGCGAAACAGCAGTTACCCGCGTCCGCGGCGTGGAGACGTCTGGACCCATCCGCCGCGTTACGTCGACGTGCTCGCCGAAAAGAACAGCGGAGGCCGCGTGCTGCCGATGCCGGTGTACCCGGCGAACACCGAGTCGGTGTTCCGCCAGCCGACGCTGGATGTGATCCTTTCCGCTTCGACGCGGATGTACCGTCTCTACAATCGCTATTTCGGGCCGATCCCCGATCCGATTTTGCGTGAGGCAAAACGGATTCCGCCGGAGCGGGTTCTCGACGTCGCAAATATCGAGTACATCGCCATCGCCTCCTCGGACGTGCAACACGTGGCGGAAGCGGTGCAGCGAGGCTACGAGCCGCTCTACGCCGATGCGCTCGTTCACGTGATGCGACGGCGGGCCGATCCTCGCTACTCGTTCACGTCGACCTATCAGGTGGCAAAGTCAGAAAGTGATGCTCTCGCGGCGCTGGAGACGCTTCCCCGCGGCAGCGTGCTGCTCGAAGCGCCGCCATCGTTTCCTTCGGCCGCAGGCCCGAGTGCTGATGTCCAGCCACGCTTGACGAAGTTCTCGCTCAACGAGGTGGAGCTGGTCGTCCGGACGCCGCGCCCCGGGCTGCTCGTCTGCTCGGAAAGCAACATGACCGGCTGGATGGCGACGATCGACCACCGCCCGGTGCGGATCCTCGCGGCGAACTACGCCTTTCGTGCCGTCGAAGTGCCTGCCGGCGCGCATACGATCCATCTCTCGTACGATCCGCCCGGCCTCACCGGAGGTCTGTCGCTTGCGTTCTTCGGACTCCTCGCATGCGGATGGGGTGCGTTCGCCCGACGATAAAAAATCACTCGCGGACAATCACCCGCCACTCACCTTGACACCATCTCCCCGCGCAGAGACGATACGCGCCGTTCCGTGTCCAACCCCCTCCGCAGAACTGCGTTTGGCCTTGCCGTGGTCATTGCCGCGTCAGCGATTCTGTTGCTTTCCGACCTGCAGCATCGCGGGCGCGCGCAGGCCAGAACTGCGAGCCACAAGTGGAAGCTGTACTTCGTTCAGTACAACGACGTGATCGACGTCAAGGACGCCCAGGCCGGGGTGCTGGAAGGCTTGGCGGAATCGGGCCTGGTCGATGGCCGCGACTACCAGGTCGAGATTCTGAATGCGCAGGGTGACATGGCCACCGTTTCCGCGCTCGTCGACGCCGCGATCACTGCACATGCGGACATGCTCATCACCTTCTCCACGCCGACACTCCAGGCGGCGCTGCGCCGGGCGCAGAACGTTCCCGTGGTCTACAACTACGTCTCGTCGGGCCTGAAGGCCGGAGCGGGGAAGAGCAATACCGATCACGCCCCGAATGTCACCGGTGTCAGCCTGCTTCCGGCGAATGACGAGGCACTGACCATTCTGAAGACGCACTTTCCCACCATCCGGCGATTGGGCACGCTCTACTGCCCCGCGGAAACGAACATGGTCAACGCCAAAATCGCGCTCGACGAAGCGGCGAAACGAGCCGGGTTCGAGATCGAGTACGTTCCGGCGGAAACGGCCACCGACGTTCCCGACGCCGCCGCGGCGCTGATGTCGCGCGACATCGATGCCGTGCTGCAGCTTCCCGGAAACCTCACCGCCTCGGCGTTCGGGAGCATCGGCGAAGCGGCGCGGCGCTCGCACATCCCCGTCTTCGCTTTTCAGAAATCGCAGGCCATCGGCGGTGCCATGGTGGTCGTAGCCCGCGACTATCGCGACAGCGGCCGCCACGCGGCACATCTCGCAGCGCGGATCATGCGAGGGGCGAATCCGGCAACGATTCCGCTGGAGGACTTCGGAAAGACCAGCTTGATCGTCAACCTCGATGCTGCGCGCTCACTGAATATCCCGCTGCCGCCGGTGCTGGTGCGATCGGCCCGGGAAGTCATTGGAGGCACCGGTGGAAATCGTTAAGGAGCGCTCCGGCGGCATCGCTCACCTTCGGCTCACCGGCCGTCTGGACAACCACTGGTCGCAGTCACTCGATGACGTGCTTCACGAAGTGGCGCGGGAAGGTGCGAGGCACGTGCGGCTCGATTTCTCAGGCGTGACCTACCTCAGCTCGGCTGCCGCCGCCGTTTTGCTGAAGCATCAGAACGATGCGATGGCACTTCAGGGATCGCTGGAGATCTCCGCGGCCTCGGAGCGAGCGCGCAACACACTCCGGCTCATGGGCTTTGTGGAGCTCCTCATCGCAGGGGCGGGCAAAGGCGGGTCACAGCGAAAGACGCTGTCCATTCCGCTGCCGCTCGAGTCGGAGAGTGCGTCATACGAAAGCCGCGTGCTCGATGGGAAAAAGTCCGTGTGCTCCGTGATCGGCAGCCCGGACCTGCAGTCGCAGGCCTCACCGATCTCCGTCTACCGCGATGTCTTCGTGCTTGGTGTTGGAGCCCTCGGCGCAACGCAGGAGGAGTGCGGCGACTTGTTCGGCGAGTTCGTCGGGGCCGCCGGTGGCGCCGCATTCATGCCCACTGACGGTACGGCCACACCGGATTACATGCTCAGCACGGCCATGGGACTCGTTCCGACGGTTCAGGCGTTGAGCGCGATCACATTTCGGGGCTCGCCGAGTTACCAGCTGCGCTTCGAGGCGAATACGCCGGACGTGGGCGTTCCGCTGAGCGACATCGTGCGCGCGTCCGTTTCGCTGGCCGGCACGCCCACCGTGGGAATGGTCATGGCCGCGGACATCACCGGTCTCGTGTGCGCGCGCTTGCGGCGCTCGCCGGCGAGCGGCGGGGCTATGCAGTTCGATTTTCCTGCAGTGCGCGAATGGTTGTCGTTCACGCCCGAAAAGGAATTCGCGCGCTTCAGCTCTCTCGTCGTCGGAGTCGCGTCCGCATCGCCGTCCTCATCGATCGCTCCGTTCCTCCGTCCGCTCAGCGACGATTACCAGGGGCACTTCCACGCCGCCGTGACCGCGTTCCGGCCGCTCCCCCGCGGAAAACTGCCGGTCGCCGACATCGTTTCCGCGTGGCTTCAACCACGAAGCGTGATGTCGGTCGTTCACCTCCTGCGCGATGACAGAGCGGTCGAAGGCGCGGGTGAGAGCGCGTTCCAGCGCGGGCTCTGCTGGATCTTTCCGATCGCCGCGCGACAAGAGTCGCTTCTCGATGGAGGAGCCGCATGACCCTGCTGCTGTCCGCCTGGACGATCGGCCTGATCCTCTCGCTGCTCGCGCTCGGGATCTACATCAGCTACCGCGTATTCAAGTTCGCCGACATCACCGCCGACGGCTCCATCACCTTCGGCGCGGCGGTGGCGGCGGCGATGCTCACGCACGGCCGGCATCCGCTGGCGGCCAGCGGCGCTGCGTTTGTAGCGGGCGCCCTGGCCGGCACCTGCACCGGCGTCCTGCACACGCGATTCAAGATCAATCAGCTGCTCTCCGGAATCCTGGTCATGACCGCGCTCTACTCGATCAATCTGCACGTGATGGGTCAGAGCAACCTGCCGCTGCTCTCTGCAACGACGCTGGCCACCTATGCGCAGGATCTCGGGCGCTGGATCAGCGGTCATGATTCCGCGACGCTGATGGGCTGGCCGGTGAGCGCGCGCGACCTCGGATCGCTGCTGCTCGCGGCGGCCATCGTTCTGGTGATCGCCGCGATCCTCTGGCTTTTCTTCAACACCAACCTCGGCAGCGCCATGCGCGCCTCGGGCGACAACGAGCAAATGATCCGCGCGCTTGGTGTCAGCGTCGGGAACATGATCGTCATCGGACTCGCGATCGCGAATGGCCTGGTGGCATTCGCCGGCGCGCTGCTGGCCCAGTACCAGGGTTTCGCGGATGTTCAGATGGGAATCGGGATGATCGTGTGGGGCCTGGCCAGCGTCATCATCGGCCGGGCGCTCATCGGATCAGATAGCGTCGGCGCCGCGCTGACGGGCACGATCCTGGGGTCGGTACTCTTCCGGCTGATCATCGCGCTTGCCTTGCGCTGGGGTCTGAATCCGAACGACCTCAAGCTGGTCACGGCGATCTTCGTCTTCGCCGCGCTGGTGCTGCCTTCGGCAATGCAGAAAGTGAGACGGCATGCTGCAGCTTCGTGAGTTGCAGAAGACGTTCTTCGCCGGTACGCCGAACGAAGTGCGCGCCCTTCGCGGCGTATCGCTGCAGATCGAGGAAGGCTCGTTCGTGACCGTGATCGGCACGAACGGCTCCGGAAAATCGACGCTGCTCAATGCCGTTGCGGGCAGCTTTTTCGCCGACGGCGGCGCAATCACCATCGCCGGACGCGACGTCACCCGCTGGCCGGAACATCGCCGCGCCGCAATGATCGGCCGCGTCTTTCAGAATCCGTTCAGCGGCACAGCGCCAACGATGACGGTGTCGGAGAACCTCGCGCTCGCCGCCCGCCGCGGCCTCGCGCGCGGACTGGGAAGTCTGCTTCCGGTACGCCTCCAGAACGAATTGCGCGACCGCGTGGCCACGCTGAATATGCAACTGGAAACGCGCATGCACAACCCCATCGGCACGCTCTCCGGCGGCCAGCGCCAGGCCTTGACGCTGCTCATGGCCACCTGGCGCCGCCCTGAGCTTCTCTTGCTCGACGAGCACACCGCCGCCCTCGATCCGAAGAGCGCCGACCAGATCGTCCGGCTCACCGAGCGGATCGTGTCGCAGCATCGCCTGACGACGTTGATGGTGACGCACTCGATGCAACAGGCCGCGACGCTCGGCGACCGGATCGTGATGATGAATCAGGGCCTCATACTGGCCGATTACGCGGGCACGCTTCGACGCCACATACGCGCGGAAGATCTGGTGCGTCGTTTCGACGAGATCCGGAGGGACGAGCAACTCGACGCCTCCGCCGCGGAGATGCTGCGCGAGAACTACGTGTAGGAAGTCTTTGAACAGGGGAGGCAACCATGTGCAAGACCATCAAGCAGCGCGTGAAGTTCAAGTCCGATCCGGTCACCGTCTACGATCTGCTGGCCGACTCACGAAAACACGCCGCGGTCACCGGCAGGCAAGCGATCATCAGCCGGAAGATTGGCGGGACATTCACCCTGGGCGACAGTGATGTCACAGGGGTCAACGTCGACCTCGTGCCCGGGCGACGCATCGTTCAAGCGTGGCGCCACCGCCGATTCCCCGAGGGCGTCTTCTCGATGGCCGCGGTCACGCTGACGCCGACGGCTGATGGCGGGACGGATCTGGTGCTGACGCATCGCGGCGTTCCAAAAGACCTGATCCCGGAGACCGAACAGGCCTGGCGTGATCAGTATTGGACGAAAATCAAGTCCTACCTCGCAGATGCACGCAAAAACCGTCCTCCATCTGTTATCTCTGGGTCATCTGCGGATAATAGATGACTCGAAATCGCATGCGCCTCGCCGACTTCATCCTGTCGAACGTAGAGCCAATCCTCGCTGAGTGGGAAGAGTTCGCGCGCAACCTCGCGGCAGGCTCCACGCTGAGCGTAGTCGCGCTACGCGATCACGCCGAGATGATCCTCCGCGTGACCGCACGCGACATGCTTTCTCCTCAAACGCTGCAGCAGCAATCCCGGAAATCCAAAGGCCACGGCGGCGAAGGAGCGGAGAGCGACCGTTTGGACGGTGCGTCCCAGGAGCACGCCATCGCCAGGCTGGCAGATGGCTTCAACCTCATCGAGGTCGTATCCGAATATCGCGCCTTACGCGCCAGCGTGCTACAACTTTGGCGGGCAGCAGTCCATGAGGCCGACGAACACGACCTGCAGGACCTCACACGATTCAATGAATCCATGGACCAATCGCTTGCCGAGGCGGTCAGAAGTTACACGAAGCGAGTCGACGAATCGCGCGAGCTCTTTCTCGCTACGTTAGGTCACGACCTGCGTGCGCCGCTGAACGCGATGGTGCTTTCGGCCGAGGTGCTGGCGCGATCGGGACAGCTCGACGACGAGAACACGCAAATCGCTTCCCGGATGGCGGGGTTCGGACACGTGATGAGCCGGATGATTCACGATCTGCTCGACTTCACGCGAACGCGCCTCGGCGCCGGCATGCCGCTTTCTGTCGCGCCGGTGGATCTCGAAAGTCTTTGCGACGAGGTACTCGACGAGTTCCGAGCCGCGTATCCCGATCGCACCCTGCACTTCGCCTCGGCCGGAGACCTCAGCGGGCAGTGGGATGCTGCGCGGCTCCGGCAAGTTCTGTCGAATCTGGTCGGTAACGCCATCGAGCACGGAGATGAACGCGGTGCGATCGAAGTCGCGGCCAGAGGCGAGGGATCGGCGGTTCTCCTGACCGTCACGAATCGAGGGCCTGTGATCGCGTCCTCGACGCTTCCAACGCTGTTCGATCCCTTCGTTCGCGTCGCGTCGATGCCCTCATCGAACACTCGTGGCGGAGGAATTGGTCTTGGTCTATACATCGCGCGCCAGATCGTGATTGCACATGGCGGAACGATCGCCGTGGCATCGTCGGAGGAGACCGGTACCGTTTTCACCGTCCGTCTGCCACGGCAGAACGAGAAGGAAACGCGCGCGTCGAACGCGTAGCCGTCTCAGCCGCGCCGCGCAGCCTCGATGGCGGCGACGTCGATTTTCTTCATCGTCATCATCGCTTCGAAGGCACGCTTTGCCTCACCGCCACCAGCCGCGAATGCGTCGGTCAGCGCGCGCGGCGTGATCTGCCAGGAGAGACCCCAGCGGTCCTTGCACCAACCGCACTGGCTTTCCTGCCCGCCGTTGTTGACGATCGCGTTCCAGTAGCGGTCCGTCTCTTCCTGATCGTCCGTCGCAATCTGGAACGAAAAGGCCTCGCTGTGCTTGAACATAGGGCCGCCGTTGAGACCGATACAGGGAATGCCCAGAACCGTGAACTCCACGGTCAGTACATCGCCCTTCTTGCCGTCCGGATAGTCACCGGGCGCA
>JAFAOU010000153.1 GCA_019247495.1 Acidobacteriota bacterium | reverse complement strand
AGGCTCGATCTGTCGAAGTTCAGGCTCGCCACCGATCGCCTCCAGGTGAAGACCGATCCCCGCGCCGAGTGGCGCGAGATCTTCGACGACGCCTGGCGCATCAACCGCGACTTCTTCTACGACCCCAACATGCACGGCGCCGACTGGAAGGCGATGAAGACGAAGTACGAAGCCTTCCTGCCCGATCTGGCCGTGCGGCAGGACCTCAATCGCGTGATGCAGTGGATGATGAGCGAGCTCTCCGTCGGCCATCACCGGCTCGGCGGCGGCGATTCGCTCGCCGAGGTCGAATCGATCCCGGGCGGCCTGCTCGGCGCCGACTACAAAATCGAGAACGGCCGTTATCGTTTCGCGAAAGTCTACGGCGGTCTCAATTGGAATCCCGGTCTGCGCGCGCCGCTCACCGAGCCCGGCGTCGACGTGAAGAGTGGCGAGTATCTGCTGGCCGTGAACGGCCGCGACCTCAAGTATCCCGAGGATCTTTACAGCCGCTTCGAGCAGACGGCGGGGAAGATCGTCGAGCTGACGGTCGGGCCGAACGCGGACGGCAGCGGCTCGCGCGTCGTCAAGGTCGTGCCGATCGATGACGAAGGGCAGCTGCGCAATCGCGATTGGGTGGAGGGCAATCTTCGCAAGGTCACCGAGGCCACGAACGGCCGCGTTGCGTACGTCTACGTGCCGAACACCGCGGAGGCCGGCTACACCTACTTCAAGCGTTACTTCTTCCCGCAGGCGGACCGCGAGGCCATCATCGTCGACGAACGCCACAACGGCGGCGGCAGCGTCGCGGACTACTACATCGACATCCTGCGCCGTCCGATGATCAGCCACTGGGCCATGCGCTACGGCGCCGATCTGAAGACGCCGCTCGCGTCGATCCAGGGTCCGAAGGTTATGCTGATCGACGAGACTGCCGGTTCCGGCGGCGACCTTCTCCCGTGGATGTTCCGCAAGCTCCAACTCGGCACGCTCGTCGGCAAACGCACCTGGGGCGGCCTGGTCGGCATCCTCGGATTTCCGACACTCATGGATGGCGGCAACATCACCGCACCCAACCTCGGCATCTGGACTCCGGAAGGCTTCGTGGTCGAAAACGAGGGCGTTCCGCCGGACATCGACGTCGAGCAGACGCCCGCCGACGTCATCGCCGGACGTGATCCGCAGCTGGAGCGGGCCATCGACGTCGCGATGAAACAACTCGCCGCGAATCCGCCTCAGAAAGACGTTCGTCCGCCGTTCCCACTCCGCGCGCCGAGCGCGAAGAAGTAGTTCGATCTTTGTATTTTTTCCGCCGCCGTGAACGACTCAACAGCAAGTAGCGATTGCAGTTGAGAGGGTTCACGGCGGCGATCAATTGGACAAACCAGCCGCAGTGAAGTGCCGGGGGATCATTGTGGTCCCCCGGCATATTCGGTCGCGATGCGACTGACCGATGGTCGTGCAATTGACGGAAACGCGCGGCATAACTACCATGTCGCCCGAATGACGGTCGTCGATCCCGACAGCACACAAACGTCCCGCCGCCGCCTCCTCGAGGCCGGCAAAGCGCTCTTCGCTCGCTTCGGATTCGAGCAGACGTCGACCGCGATCATCGCCCGCGAAGCCGGCACCTCGGAGTCGCAACTCGTCCGCTACTACAAAGGGAAAGCGGGCCTCCTGGAGGCGATCTTCAACGACTGTTGGGTCGCGCTCAATCAGCACGTGCAAGCCGTCGTTGTCGCCGCGACCGACGCCCGCGAGGCGCTGGCTGGCGTTCTCGAGACGGTTACTGAGGCATTCGGGCACGACGCCGATCTTGCCTACCTGCTGCTCTTCGAAGGACGCCGCATTCGCGGAGGCAGCTCGGAGATCCTGCTGTCGAAAGGCTTCATCGATTTCGAAAACCTGCTGCGCGTTCTCATCCATCGTGGCAAACGCGACGGAACGTTCCGCACCGACGTCAGCGACGAAGCGATCGCTTCCGCGCTCCTCGGCGCAACGGAAGCGATGATCCGCGACCGCCTGGTCGCCCAACGCGCCGGCAAGCCGAGCCCCTACACCGATCAGGAAATCCGCGCGATCTTCTTCGCACTCCTGATCGGCCTCCGGCAGGAAGCGCAGACCGGGATCAACGCGAGTTGACCGGCAGGTCGCGCTGCTGCGAGATCAGGTGGACATCGTTGTAGCCAGCAGCGCGGCAGGCATCGAGCACCTTCACGACTTCACCGTACGCGACGCGTTTGTCGCCGCGAACGGCGACCGCGCGCTGCGGAGACTCGGTATGAATGCGCTCGATCTCCGCGGCGACCTGCTCCGCGCGGACCACGATGCTTCCGAGGTAAACCGTACCGTCATCCTTCACGGTGATCGCGAGTTGGCGCTGCGCGTCGGAGACCGGCTCGCCCTTGACCGTTGGTAGATTGACCGGCACGCCGTTGACGAGCGCCGGTACGACGACCATGAAGATGATCAGCAGGACGAGGCAGACGTCGACGAGCGGTGTGACGTTGATGTTCGATTCAAGTGCGGTGTGCGAACGGATGTGCATGACGATCCTCCGGCGAGGTCCGACACGCACACCTGCTCAGACGAAACCAATTCAGATTCGCTTCGCTTCGATGACGCCGAACATTCCGCCGGTCGGAATCACGCGCTCGACTTCGTAGCCGCAGCGTTTCAGCAGCGCCGTGTATTCGCCGGCGGTTCGCTCGCGGCCGCCGAGCATGACCAGCATGTTCATGTCCATCAGCGTGACCGGCGACGGCTGCGGCGTGTCGGGCAAAAGCCCTTCCACGAGCACAAGCCGGCTGCCTTCGGCGGCGCCGCGGTGGACGCTCCTGACGATCTCTTCGCACTTGTCGTCCGGCCAGTCGTGCAGGATGGACTTGAGGAGATACAGGTCGCCGCCGGCCGGCATGTCGGTGAAGAAATCGCCGCCGACCAGTTCGATGCGGTCGGCCATGCCGCTGTTCGCCACGGCGCCGCGCGCACCTTCGATGACGTCCGCCCGGTCGAAGAGAACGCCGCGCGCGTTCGGAGCGCGTGAAAGGACGCCCCGAAGCAGTACACCCTCGCTGCCGCCGACGTCGACGATGCGTTTGGCGTCGCCAGGATCGTAGACACGGGCTACGTCTGCCGAGGCAATCGCGGAGAGATTGCTCATGCCGCGTGCGAAGCAGCGTCCTTCTTCGACATTCGTGGCGTAGTAGTCCCACGGATCGAGGCCGAGCGTTTCTTTCGTCATCGCTCCGCCCCGCTTCA
This sequence comes from Acidobacteriota bacterium, assembly GCA_019247495.1. Lineage (GTDB taxonomy): Bacteria > Acidobacteriota > Thermoanaerobaculia > Gp7-AA8 > Gp7-AA8 > JADGNZ01. The sequence goes on along the minus strand of JAFAOU010000153.1, from coordinate 10,272 downwards.
CGGCATCGACGAGACGGCCCCACGGCAGCCAATGTCCCGGCGCGGTTTCGGCGATGACGAAGTCGCGCAGCGAGCCGGGAGTGTTGGCGCGAAGCGTTTCGCCGAGCGGCGTCAGTGCGAATTCCGCTGGCGCAGTTTCGACGACGAGTCCGACAGTGGCCGCGGCGCGGAGCAGGCGATGCAGCGCGCTTGCATCCGCGCTGCACTCCTCGGCGAGATGCTCGACGGACCGCGTGCCCGCCGCGATCAGATCCGGAACGCCGAGTTGCGCCACGGCGCTGAGGATCTGCGAGACCCACATCCCGGTCAGCATCTGAAGAACGACGGCGTGCGGCGGCGGTGCTTCGGTGTGCTCGTTCATGAACTCTCTCTCCTGTTCATTGTTTGGCAACGCTACGCAGCGCGCGCGACGCCGGATTGCTACCGCGCCAACGCGTCCGTAAGAATCCGCGCAAAGGCCTCGGCCGGACTGTCGCCGACGCGATACTCCTCGCGCGGCATTACGTAGTTGAAGATCGGACGGCCGTTCTTCTTGACCGTCGCATTCGCGGAGCGGCTCTTGCGGCCGAGACCATGGCGGTTGACCGAACCGGTGAAGCGGATCTCGATCGGCGCACCCTCGCCGATACTGACGCCGCGTCCTCGCAACGCGTTCGACAGTTCGTTGATCATCTCTGCGTCGCCGCCGGTGAGAGCGACGCGCGTGACGCCTCCGATCTGCTGGTGCAGCGTCGCGATCGCAGAATCGTTCGCGCTCCCATCGCCGCGCTCGCGGAATGTGGGAACGCTCGTTGGTGCCGGCTCCGGTTCCGGTTGCGGCTCGGGTGCCGGCGTCTCCTCGACGGGCGCCGGCTCCGCGACCACCGGCGGCTTCGGCTTCGCTGGCGCGTGCGTCGCGGTCGGCGGCGGAACGATCGCCGCCGAGGAAGTGGTGACTGGCGCGATCGTCGTCGTTGTCGCAGCGGTCGTGGTCGTGTCGACGATCACAGAGGTCGGCGGCGTGACCTCGACCGATGTCTGCGACGGTTTGGCGGTTGCCGACGACGTCGTCATCGTGGTCGTTGTACTCGCGGTCGCCGCAGTGGTCGTTGCGCCGAATGTGTTGCGGAACTTCATGAACGCCATCACGCCAGCGGCGCCGATCGCGCCGAGAAAGAGGAGCACGATGATGCTGACGGCGATGATGGTGCCGGTGTTGCGGCGCGGCGCTGCTGTCGGCATCGGCATCGGATCGACGACCGTCGGAGGTGCGTCCACCGGCGCCGGACGGGCCGGAACTGTTGCCTGCCGCGTCACTGGCGGTGCCATCGGCGGCGGCGGGGGAGTGGACGTGATGACGGTCGGCGGCGCGGCGGCGGCGGAAGGCGCGATGGTCTGTCCGCCTTTCGTACGCTCCGTCTTCATCGTCGCGTCAGGATCGAAGACTGCGGTCGCGGGCACGGCCGGCGGTTCGTCGGGAAGCGTCGCTTCAATCGCGGCAAGCGCATCGGAGAAGTCGCGAGCCGTCGCAAAGCGCTTGTTGCGATCGCGGTCGAGCGCGCGGGCGAGAACGGTCTGAAGCGCGGGATTGCCGGTGATGCGATCGAGGTCGGGCGAGCTCGCGTACTCGTCGCGCGAGTGATGAATGATGTATTCGTGCGGGGAGGTGGCTTCGAACGGCGGCCGGCCCGTCAGCATCTCGAACAGCACGACTCCGAGCGAGTAGAGATCGGCGCGGCCGTCGATGCGTTCGCCGGCAGGCACGAACCCGAGGTGGTCGGGCGAGGCGTAGCGGAACTTGCCGACGAACATGCCGGTCTGCGTCATCGCCACGTCGGACTCCGCCGCTTTGGCCACGCCGAGGTCGATGATCTTCACGAATTCGGAGCCTTCGCCGGCGTGCGTGATCATCAGATTTTCGGGGCTGATGTCGCGGTGGACGATGCCGGCGCGATGAATCGCTTCGAGTCCGGCCAGCGCCTGGATCGCGATCCGGACGGCGTGCCGCGGCGCGAGAGTCCCGCGCTGCTTGAGGACCTGCGCGAGGTTTTGCCCTTCGATGTACTCCCACACCATGTAGTGCGATCCGTCGGGCAGGGCAGAAAAATCGTAGAGAGTGGCGACGTTCGGATGCTGGACCTTCGTGGCCATCCGCGCCTCGCGCAGGAAGCGCTCGTGCGCGTCGCTGCTCGAGGAAATCTGCGCGCGAATGATCTTCACCACACGCGTCGATCCGAGGAAGGTGTGCTCGACTTTGAAGACCTCGCCCATGCCGCCGATGCCGAGGCGCTGCACGATGCGGTACTTGCCATCGATCGGCTTGTCCGCGTATTCGCGGAGGAAATCCGTCAGCGGCTCGCCGCAGTGAGGACACGCTTTGAATTCGCGGTCGATCTGAGCGCCGCAGCGAATGCACGGGATGGTGGCCATGAGCGACGGAATGATAGCTCAGCGCTTCTGCTCGGCGAGGTACGCGCGGATGATGGCGCGCTGCTTCTCGTCTTTGATGCGCGTGAAGAGTTTCTCGCCGAGGGCGATGATTGTGGCCGGCTTGTCGAAGGGACGTTTGGCGTACATGGTGCCGCCCGGAAAATGGCACGGCTGGCACTTGCCGGTGAGGATTGGCGTGATGTCGTTCTCGAACGAAACCGGCTTCGAAGTCGCTGCCGCGATCATCGCGATACCGAGGGCGAAAGTCAGACCGAGCCGCATTCGCGATAGCTTACGCTACCTCTGATGACGACCTGGATCTGCTTCCTGCGCGGCGTGAACGTCGGCGGCAACAAGCTGCTGAAGATGGCGGAGCTGAAGGTCCTCTTCGACAGTCTCAAGCTACGCGACGCGAAGACCTACCTGCAAAGCGGCAACGTCGTCTTCCGCAGCGATGAAACGGATCGAGCCGTCCTGACGCGCCGCATCGAGGATGGCATCCGCAAGAAGAGTGGGATGGAGGTGAAGATCATCCTGCGAACGACCGAGGAACTGCGCAAGGTGATCGCCGCGAATCCACTACCTCCTGAAGACCGCAACCCCAGCGGCCTCGTCGTCGCCTTCCTCGGTGGTCCGATAGCCGATACCGCGAAGGCGCTGCTGACGTCATTGAAGATTTCTTCCGAGGAACTCCACTTCGCCAAACAAGAGCTGTACCTCTATTTCATGGAGAGCATGGCCCGTTCGAAACTCGCCGCGGCGCTAACGGGGAAGAAACTCGGCGTGAACGTGACGGCCCGCAACTGGAACACAGTCAATGCGCTGCTGAAAATGGGGGAGGAGACTGGGTAGCAGAGATGCAATCCAGCAACTGCGCGGCGCTGAGCATAGAATGACAGAATGAGTGGCGAGCCTGACGTGCTTTCGTTCGACGAATTCAAGTTGTATTACGAGTCGACAGAGAAGGTAACCGATCGTCGACTAGATACAAACCGCTGGAACTATTCGGCTTGCGCCGCAATCCTCGTTGGCTTGGCCGCGATTGTGAAGTGGGGAGTTGTTTCAGCGGAGCTCCGATGGATTGGAGTGACCGCGGTTGTGCTTCTGTGCATGATGGCAGTCCTGTTCTGCCAGTTGTGGATTGCGCAGATTCGTGACTTTAAGAAACTCAATGACGCCAAGTTCGAGGTACTGAACCAGATGGCGCCTCTTCTCGATTTTGATCCGTCGAACCCGAGTCGCGTGCGGTCCTATCAGCCGTTTGAACGGGAGTGGAATCGGTTGAAAGACGAAGGAGCTGTGAACAAGGTTCGGAAGCTCAACATCATCGCGCTCAAATCCTCCCACATGGAGCAATTCATTCCGCGTGCATTTCAATTGGTGTTTATCGCGGTCCTCGTAGCTCTGACGTTCTTGATTCTGGCGCCACCCACTCTGCCCATCTCTCCTCCGTCGAAGGCCATCCCGAAGGCGGTGAGATAAGTGGACTACATCTACGTCATTTCTCCCGTCGCGGCCGATCCGGATTTCGAAGCAAAACGTGCGATCGTGGCCAGCACTGCTCGATCATTCGATCTCGTTCCGCTTTTTCCGCTCGACCGGTCGCCTGGCATTGCTCTCGAACGTGCCAACGAGGACATTCGCAAGGCGAGATTTGTGCTCGCCGACTTGAGCCTGGAAAGGCCTAGTTGCTATTTCGAGCTTGGCTTGGCCGAAGCCACAGGCGTCGACGTCGACATCATCGCGAAGGTGGGCACGCCGATACATCAAGTAGGTTACGCGGCCCAAGTGAGTTTTTACCGTGACGTCGACGACTATAAACGGCTAATTCGGCGGGTGTTCGACGCTAGATTTGCTGTGCGCGTCACGACGGCAGAGCAGCACGTTCCGCACTGAACCTGTCGCGACAAGACGCCATCTCGCACCAGTGGTCAGTAAGTACCGCGCGGTTCTGACGCGACAACGTGATGGGCCCTTTACGCCGTCAATTTTTCCCAGTCGCTGTCCGGTGCGTCGAGGGCCAGCGCTAACCCGCCGTCGGAGCCGACGAAGACCGGGTCCTGCATGTGCGTGACTTTGCCGCCGCCGACTTGCTTGAGCGCGGTTTCCAGCGTTTGCGACAGGTTGCGGATCAGGCCTCCGCCGCCCGAAAGGATGATGTTGTTGCGGACGCGTTCCTGGAACTCCGGCTCCACGCGCGAGAGGAGGTCGAGCATCGTCTCCACCGTCGGCGGAACGAGCGTCTCGCAGGCGGCGCGCATTTCGTTGGTGATGTCGAGCTCCGTCGGGACGCCTTTGACCGGCGCGGTTACGAGCACGCGCTTTGGCGCCTCGCCGACGAAGCTGTGTTTCTCTTTCCACTCGCGGACCATGAAGACCGTCACGTTCGCTTGGGGATAACGCTCTTCGATCAGTTTCAGGAGTTGCGCGTCGAGCGAGTCGCCGGCGACGGTGAGCGTGCGCTGGTCTTCCTCGCCGGGGTAGCGGCCTTTCATCACGCAGAAGTCCGTCGTGCCGGCGCCGATGTCGATGATCATCGTGTGCAGCAGCGCGTTGAGTCCGTACGCAACCGCGAACGGCTCGCTGACGATCATCAGGCTGTCCACGATTCCCTTCATCGAATTGCGCAGGTACTGCTTGTTCGTGCGCAGCGACGCCGCCGGGACGCCGACCACGGCGCGCACATGCGAGCCGTCGATCCTGCCGTTCGAGCTGACGCCGACGAGGCGCAGCAGATGTTTGAGCAGCTCGCGGACCGCCTCCACGTCCTTTTCCGAACCTTCTTTGAGCAGACCGCGTTCGAGCGGCCGGTGGAGATCGAGCATGGTCCGGTTCGTGACCGCTTCGTGGCCGATGAGGACGTCGCGCTTGAGCACTTTCTTCGCCACCATGTCGGCGGGCCAACCGACGAAACTGTCGACGACGAAGCGTTCGCCGTTCGACGCGGAGATCGCGCTGCGAGAAGTGCCGAGGTCGATCCCGACGTGGAGGATCTCGGAGTCAGTACGCATCAGGTTCCTTTCTTCTGCGGCGCGTCGTTGGCGCTTGCGTATGCGTGGATTCCGTGGAAAAGCGCCTGCGCGATTTGTTGCCGGTAGGCGCCGCTGCGCAGCATCTCCGCCTCGCGTTCGTTCGAGAGGCAGCCGACTTCCGCGAGGATGGCCGGCATCTCCGTGGCGACGAGGACGATGAACGGCGCGCGTTTGACGCCCCAGTTTTCAAGGCCGGGATCGACACCGCGAAGGCCACTGAAAAGTTGAAGCTGGACTGCGCTGGCGAGCCGTTGCGATTCATCGCGCCGCACGTCCGCGTAAACGCCGTCGAGCAGTTTGCGGAGATCGGCGAGCGCGTATCCCGAGGTCAGGTTCTCCGTCGCCGCGAGTTTGGTCAGAGTCGGATCGTTGGTGGGGCCGAGGTAGTAGGTCTCGACGCCGTGGTTGTCGGGATGCGGGATCGAGTTGACGTGAATGGAAACGAAGATGTCGGAGTGCGAGCCATTGGCGAGGCGGGCGCGCTCGCGGAGCGGGATCAGGCGATCGTTCTCGCGGGTGGAGATGACTTCGAATCCGTTCTGGCGAAGCAGAGCGCCGAGCCTCTTCTCGATATCGAGCGTGATCTCTTTTTCACTGACGTTCGAGATCGACGACGCGCCGGGATCGGTGCCGCCGTGTCCGGCGTCGAGCACGACGCGGCGCACCGAGAGCGGAAATGCCGACGCGCTGACCGGCTCGAGCGTGTCGGTCGTCAGCATCGGAGCATTGGAGGTTGCAATGGAGGCTTCGACGTGACGTGCGGGCGATGAGTGAGCAATGACGACCGGCTTCCGCGTGCTAGTGATCCCCGTATTGCTCAGGAACGCGAAGCTGGCCAGCATCAGCGGGATGATCACCAGCGGCGCGCGGCGAAGGAAAAGGTGGCCGATGCGCCGGGACGTCCGCAGGGAACGCGGCGGCAGTCCTCGAATCGTGTCGAGGTTGTCCGTCACCGCCTCACGCAGCAGTTGGCGCTTCACCCGGTCGATCTGCCCACCCCTCATTGCACCAATAGTAAGGCACTCGGCGCGTGCCGAGTGCCTTCAAGCAGGACGTTACTGTGGTTTGGGCGCTTCGAACATCTTCTCGTCGACTGGCTTCCCAAGGTCGATGGACGTGTACTTGCGCGTCGCGTTCTGACCGCCGTTGACGCTGGAAACCTTCACGGTGAAAGGTACCTTCACACCGTTGACGTCGCGGTAGTCATCGAAATCGGTCTGCGTCGGAATGCGGCCGACGGGGGAGTCGACGGTGATGAGGCGGCGCACCGCGAGCCCGGTCGTTGCGTCGAACCAAACCCGCTGGCGCGTGTGATCATCGATCGGCGCGGAAACAGACCAGGTCTCGTGGCCGTCAATCGTTTCCTTCCCGCCGACGCGCGCATTTTCGGGTAGGGTCGTCACCGGCTGGTAGGCGCGCGTGAACAGATAACTCGTGGTGGCATCGGCTCCGGTCATGGTGCGGATGCCCTGGCGGCCCTGCATCCAGCCGCTATCGGGTCCGGACATCTGCGACATCCCGGGCCCCTCGGCGGGAGTCGAGCGGACGAGTGTCTTGCCACCGGCGCTGAAGACTTCCACCGGCGTCGTACGGCCGCCGGCGTCGGTGCGCGTGCCGGTTGCAGTCATCGAGGAGGTGGCCAGCTTCTTCGCCGCCGCCTCGCCGCCGATCGCGGTGATGTACTTCGCCACCACATCCTTCGCCGCCGGATACGACTTCCGTTCGGCCTCCTCGGCTTCATGCGACTTCATCGGCGCGGAGGGCGCCAGCGGCAGCGCAACCATCGTCGACGGGTGCTCCTTGCCGACGTGGCAGGTGTAGCAGCCGACGATCGGGCGTCCGTGGAAATTCTTCTCGTTGAGATCGAGGACGAGCTTGATCATCTCGCGCCCGGTCTTCTTCTCTTCCTTCGCGTCGCTGGCGAAGTCGACACTCTTCGTCTGCTCATTGAAAACGTGGCAGAAGTCGCAATGGACGCCGAGCGACGCGCTCATGTTGTTCATCACGAGGCCGAGTTGGGCGTCGGAGAGGTTGGTCAGCATCTGGACGTTCTTCTGCTCGGCGTAGACCGAGACCGTGGCGAGGACGGCGACGGCAAGAATCAGTTTGCGCATAGGTTTCTCCTTCGGATTGCGCGGCGGAGGATAGCGCAACGTCTCGCGCGACGGCGGGCGTTGTGCAATACGTAACAGCCGTGGCCGAGCCCGTCGACCTGCGCATCCCGTTCACCACGCTGTTGAAAGTCGCGTTGACGCTGCTGCTGTGCGTCTGCGTGATCAAGCTCTGGCCGGTGATCGTGATGATCATCGTGGCCATCCTGCTGGCGGTGATGCTCGATCCGCTGGTGGGATTTGCTGAGCGTCATCGAGTGCGGCGCGGGTTCGCGGTGATCGTCATCGCGCTGCTTCTCTTTGCGGTCATCGTCCTCTTCGTGACGGTGCTCGCGCCGAGGATGACGGCACAGCTCGGCGACATCACGAAGGACTTGCCGCGATTGGAACAGACCTTCGCCGGCCGCTTCCCGGGTGCGGCGCCGTATCTGAAAAGCCTGCATGGCGGTGCGCCGCCGGAGTTCAAAACGTGGCTGACGCGCGGCCTGATCGTCGGCAAGTACGCGATCGAAGGGACCACCGCGATCATCTTCGTGCTCGTCCTCGCGCTCTATCTGTTAATCGAGGGGCGAACGGCGTTCGAATGGCTGATCAGCCTCGCACCGAAGAGCAAACGGCCACGATTCCGTCAGACGGCGGTGGAAATGAGCGGCGTCATCCTGGCGTACATGCGCGGCCAGGCCATCACCTGTTTCATCTGTGCGGGATGGGCGTATCTGGTCCTGATCCTTCTGCATGTTCCGGCGGCGCTGCCGCTGGCAGTGATTGCATTCGTCGCCGATCTGCTGCCCGTGGTCGGCACGATCGCGATGACGGTCCCCGCGGTTCTGCTCGCGATGACCAACGGCCCGGTCAATGCGCTGCTGGTTCTCGCCGGCTACATGCTCTACCACTTCGTCGAGAGCTACTTCATCGTCCCGCGTGTCTACGGAAAACAGATGCGGCTTTCGACGCTGACGGTCTTGCTGGCGATCATGATCGGCGGCGCGCTGCAAGGTGCGGCCGGCGCGATTCTCATCCTGCCGTTCGTCGCGGCGTACCCGATCGTCGAGAGGCTTTGGCTGCGCGATCAGTTGCCGGAAGACACGGTGGAACGTCACGAGGAGTTGGCGGAAGAATGACTTTCCACCACAAAGACACAAAGGACACAAAGGTCAATCTTCGTGTCCTTTGTGTCTTTGTGGTGAAACGCTTCTAACTCACGGTGGCAGGCGCCGCGGATCCGTCGGCTCGAATGCCTTCTGGATATCCTGCGACGTCATGTAGTGCAGGCGGCTGTTTTCCTGGTACTTCGCGCTGTCCGTCACGAGGCGATTGAGCACTTTCATGTAGCGGCGTTCGGTCATGAAGCGCTTGAGATCGGGGTAGAGGAAGCCGACGGCGGTCAGCGCGAAGGCGAACATCTCTTCGAAGATGGGGATGAACGGCAGGGCGATGATGATGCTGCCGATGATCAGCCCGAGGAGCGCGAACACAAAGCGCGCACTGAGGTCGCCGCCGCGCCAGATGTGGAAGTGGTTCGATTCCAGTTCGTTCATCTCGCCCGCGGCGGCGACGTATTGCGGCAGCACGACTTCATCGACCTCTTTTTCGAGCGTCTCCCAATACGCAGCGGAGCCGCCGAACTCGTCGTACGCCGCCTTCACCTCGGCGAGCTTTGCATTTGCGCAGGTGCGGACCTCGGCATCGAACGTCGCTTCCTCGAAGCTGCGGCGATGGTGTTCGCACTCCTGCAGCACGGCATAGACGACCTGTGCGTAGTCGTAATCGGGACCGGCGATATTGAGCATTACTGGTCCGCGGCCGCCTTCTGCTGATACTGGATGACGCCGAGTTGCTCGAGCAGCTTGTTGCCGTCGATGATGACGTTGCCATTCGGCAGCTTCGGAATCTGACGGATTTCTTTTTTTTGCAACGCGTCGATCAGCTGCAGCGAAACGTACGCGTCGCCGGCGCTGCCGTTGAGCGCGGCGCGCTCCTTCTTGATGCCCTGCGCCACGGCGCTCTTTTCGGAGAGCGTGGCCTGCGCGTCCTGCTGCTTGCGCACGACATAGGCATCCGCAGCGCGCTTGGCTTGTTCGAAATCGCCCTGCGAGCGTGTGAGCTGTTCCGTAAGATCGGCAACCTTGTTTTGCAGGTTCGCCTTGTTCGATTCGAGCGTGGCCAGGATCTGCGACTCCAGTTTCTCGGCCTGCTTTTCCGCTTCCTTCCGTTTGTTGATGAGGTTCTGATAGTCGGGTTTAAAGGAGAAATCGCCGAGGATGACCTGCTCGACGATGACGCCATACGGTTTCAATTGCGCGGCCAGCACCTTCGTCGCATCGCTTGCGGCCGCAAAGCGCAGATCGGGGTTGTAGTACTCCTCGGAATCGAGGCGATTGAGAACATCTCGCACATACGCCCTCGCGAGCGGACGAACGAGCCGCTCCTTGAGCGCGGGCGTGCTCGGCGCCACGCTGCGCCAGATATCCGCGGCGTGCGTCGGATCGATGCGCCAGCGGACGGTGACGTCGGTCTCGATGTCGTTGCCGTCGCGCGTCTTGAAGCGGAGGTCGTCTTTCTCCTTCCGGTCGCCTTCGACGGCTTTCGCCGACATAACCAGGTTCTGCGTCGACGTGTCGTACGTCGCCCAATCGTTGATGATCGGCATGAAGAAGTAGGTCGCGCCCGGATCGGACGTCTCGGACGAGCGCGTGATCTTGTTGAAACGGACGCCTACC
>JAFAOU010000150.1 GCA_019247495.1 Acidobacteriota bacterium | reverse complement strand
GGTGGCACTTCATCGCGTGAATGATTTCGCGCTTCTCGTCGTACTTCTCCAGCACCTGGCGGCCGAGCTCGAGATGCGTTCCTTCCATCTCGCGATCGATCGCTTTGCCGATGTCATGGAGCAGACCGCCGCGCTTGGCGATCGTGTCGTTGACGCCGAGCTCGATGGCCATAAGCGCCGCGAGTTGCGCCACTTCCAGCGAGTGCATCAACACGTTCTGGCCGTACGACGTGCGATAGCGAAGCCTGCCGAGGAGTCGCAGCACCTCGGGATGAATATCGGTGATGCCGAGCGAGAAGGCAGCGGCCTCCCCTTCTTCGAACAATTTCTGATCGAGTTCCTGACGCACCTTCTCGACCAACTCTTCGATGCGGGCGGGATGGATGCGGCCGTCCTGCATGAGGCGTTCGAGCGAGATGCGGGCGATCTCGCGGCGGATCGGATCGAAGCCGGAAAGGATGACCGCTTCCGGCGTGTCGTCGACGATCAGGTCGACGCCGGTGGCCAGCTCCAACGCGCGGATGTTGCGACCTTCGCGGCCGATGATGCGGCCCTTCATGTCCTCGCTCGGGAGATCGACAACCGACACCGTGTTCTCGGCGACGTAGTCCGAGGCCATGCGCTGGATGGCCATGCCGAGGATCTTGCGGGCTTTCAGATGACCGAGCTCGTTGGCCTCGGTCTCGATGCGTTTGATGATCTGCGCCGCTTCGAGTTTGGCGTCGTTCTCGATGCCGCGGATCAGCTCGCGCTTCGCTTCGTCGGTGGTCAGGCCGGCCACCTGTTCCAGCTTGTGGCGCTGTGCTTCGATCAAGTCGCCGAGCTCGCCTTCGCGCAGCTCCAGCGTCTTCTCGCGATCGCCGATGGCGCGGTCGCGTTTCTCGACCTCGGCCATGCGCGTGTCGAGCTGCTGCGTCTTCTTGTCGAGGTTCTCTTCCTTCTGCTGCAGACGGCGCTCGCTGACTTTCAGCTCGTCGTTCCGTTGCTGCGATTTGCGATCGAAGTCCGACCGCATCTGCAGAAGTTTTTCTTTGACCTCGAGGTCTGCTTCCTTGGTTTTCGACTCGGCGGACTTGCGAGCGTCCTCGAGGATTCGATCGGCATTCCGGCGCGCTTCGTCGAGCAGCGCGGCGCCACGCTTGCGGGATACGGCGGCCCAGATGGCGGCGAGAACGACTGCCCCGGCCAGCCCGATGAGCACTGCAATCACATAACTAAAGTTGATACTCAAAACTGCACCTCCCCAGTCGGGAGGCTTGCGCTACTCGCGAGGAAATTCGGAGGACCCCGCCTGAGCCGTGTGTAGGATTCTTACTTGAACCTGCCGAAACAGGTGGGCGCTCTACCCGTGCCGTTCAGCTACCGTCTCCATATCCCGAGCGGTTGCCCGCGCGGGACGACGGCATGCACGCGGCACGAAGACGCGAGCACCCGGAAGTAAGAAAAGCATCGGTTCAAGAGTTAGATCGTGCATCACGAACTCTGCAGGGACTCCGAAAACTGCTTGTCTGAAAACTGTGGCTCAGGTGATGATCTTCCCGAGCCGCTCCGACATTTCCTCTGTTTTCTCGATCCAGATTCCGACCGCGTTGCTGCGCTCTTTTCTGTAGCGGGAAAACTCATCGGCGATATTGAGAGCCGCCAGGATGGCGATTTTCATTGGGTCGACCGTGGCAACCTTCGCCGCGACCTCGCGCATCCTGGAATCGACGAACCGCGCAAGCTCCGTTAAATAGTTCGGGTCTCCCTCTCCACGAACGTTATACGTCTGACCAAAGATCTCGACAGAAGTCGAGTCGTATTCACCGTCCATCGAAAAAAATTACCAAGAACGGCGGGATTATAACCGAAGGGTGAAGAGTGAAGGGTGAAGAGTGAAAAAAGGCGAGCGCCGCTGCTTTGTCTTTTTTTCACTCTTCACTCTTCATCCTTCACTCTTTCGCTACCCATCCTGCATCCACCCCATTTGCATGAAAATCGCACGTTGATTTACGCCTCATTACCGCCTACATTGTCCGTGCGACTTCCCCATGGCCGTACTTGCCCGCCGTCTCGACACGCAGTTCCAGCTCCTCGAAGCTCCCCCGATCCTCAAGCCGGCCATTACTCCACGGATCGTAGAATCCGGCGCTGGCGAGGCCATCCGCAACCTCCGGGCGACGCTAGAAGCCTCGATTGCGTCGAAACTCACCAGCGGCTCGGAACTCGTCCGCGCAGTCGCCCGGCACCGCCGCGACGAAATCCTTCCGACGACGATTCCACCACTCGACGCGCTCCTCGGCGGCGGACTGGCGCGCGGCAAGATGACGGAGATCGCCGGCCGCGGAACGCGATTCTCGATCGTGATCGCCACGCTCGCCGCCGCGACGAGCATCGGCGAGGCGGCGGCTCTCATCGACGCGAGTGACTCGTTCGATCCGCAGCTCGCCGAAGCTGCGGGTATCGATTTGCGCAGGCTGTTGTGGGTGCGGCCGCACACGATGAAAGAGACCGTAACCGCAGCGGAAATGACCGGAGCGACCGGCTTTCAGCTCGTCATCATCGATCTAGGCGCTCACCGACCGCCCGGCCGCCGCGTTCCCGACGCGGCGTGGGTCCGTCTGGCGCGCGTGGCGGAATCGCATGGCGCCACGATCCTTGTCTCCGCTCCGTACGCCCTGACCGGCACGACCTCGGAGGCGATGATCCTCGCGCACGCGCCGCGCCCGCGCTGGCTCGGCCGCGCCAACGCGCCGCGCGTCCTCGCCGGTGTCGAGACGCGATTGAAACTCGAAAAGCATCGCCATCTGCGGCCGGGACAAACGACGACGGTGTTCTTTCAATGCGAAGAAGCGATTTCCGGGAGTCGGGAGTCGGGGGTCGGGAGTCGGAGCACGGAGGCCGTTTTCTCGGACACCCGACTCCCGACAACCGACACCCGCAAAGCATCATGACCCGCCTGGCCTGCTTCTACGTCCCGATGTTCGTCCTCGCGGCACGGCTTCGCAGCGAGCCCGATCTGCTCCACGAAGCGGTCGGCATCGTCGAAGGCAACGGCAGCAACGCGCACATCGTCGCGGCGACGCGCCGCGCGCGAAAAAAGGGAATCCAGCCCGGACTCTCGCTGGCGCAAGCGCGCACGCTGCTGCCGAAGCTCATCGCCCGCGGCCGCGACGCCGAATGCGAACGCACCGCGCAGGAAGCACTGCTCGAAGTGGCCGAGACGTTTTCGCCGCGCGTCGAAGATGCGGGCGAAGGGGTGGTGTTTCTCGACGTCACGGGGATGGAGAGACATTTCTCTGACTTCGGGAGTGGGGAGTCGGGGGTCGGGAGTCGGAGCGATGAAGAGAATTTGGACTCTCCCCTCTCCGACCCCCGACACCCGACACCCGACACCCATCATTCCGAGCTCCGTCTCGCCCGCGCCGCGCTTCGCGCATGCGACGCTATCTCCCTCCCCGCCCGCGTCGGCATCGCTGCGAGCAAACTGGCGGCACGCGTCGCAGCGGAGCTGCCGAAGTCGCCGACCGTCGTCGCGGCCGGGGAGGAGGCCACGTTCCTCGCGCCCCTGCCGCTGACCCGTCTCTCGCCCGAGCTCGAAGCGGCGGCGATGCTGCAGCGCTTCGGCCTCGCATCGATCGGCGACCTCGCCAAACTTCCCGAGAGCGAAATCGCCAGCCGCCTCGGCGAAGTCGGACGCGAGTTGCACTGGGCCGCGCGCGGCATCGATCCGCGTCCGCTCATGCCACGCCCGCTGCCACCCGAGTTTCGCGAAGGGATGGAGCTGGAGTGGCCGCTGGTCGCGCTCGAACCATTCCTCTTCATCGCCAACGCCGCGCTCGACCGGCTGTCGAAACGGATGGAGATCCAGGGCTTCGCGTGCAAGCGCCTCGAGTTCACGCTCACGCTCGATCCCGAGGGGTACGACGCGCGCGGCATCGACCTGCCCGCGCCGACGCGCGACGTCAAAACGATGCTGACGCTGATGCGGCTCGATCTCGAGAAAACGCCGCCGGGCGCGCCGGTGGTTGGCTTCTCATTCGTCGCGCATCCCGACCGTCCGCGCCGCGCGCAGCTTTCGCTCTTCGGTCCGAGCGCGGTCTCGCCGGAGAAATTGGCAACGACGATCGCGAAACTCGTCTCCATCCTCGGCGACGGCCGCGTCGGGATGCCGACGACCGTCGATGGCCATCTTCCCGAGCGCTACGCGATCAACGTTTTTTCACCGCCTCCGCCGCCGGACATGAAACGAACACCGGCGCGCGCGCGCGGTCTGCTCGCCGTGCGCACGTTCCGCCCGCCGATTCCGATCGAAGTGACGACGCGCGAAGCCGAGGGCGATGACATGCAGATCGCATCGATCCGCAGTCTTGCCAATGAAATCTCCGACCCCCGACCCCCGACACCCAACTCCCGATCTCGCATCGAAGCCGGCGCGAAAGTCGAGATCGGCGGCACGGTCCGCATCTGCTCCGGTCCGTGGCGCATTGAAGAAGGTTGGTGGAGCGATCGTCCCGACATTCGCGAGTACTGGGACGTGGAGCTCGAGCGCGGCGGCGTCTATCGCGTTTTCCGCGGCGGCGCGAAATGGTTTGTCGATGCCCGATACGAAATGTAGGTGACCTATGAAAGACATCCAGGGACGTGCATTCGATTTTGCCTGCAGTCTGGTGCGGCTCCATCGCACGACCACCGCAACCAAGGTGGCCGCGCCGCTCGTGAGCGAACTGCTCCGCTTCGGCCTCTCGATCGGATCGATCCTCGAAGAAGCGGAGTCGATTCATGACAAAGCCGACTTCATCGCCCGCTGCCGCGTGTCGCTCCGCGAAGCGCGCAAAACGCTCTACTGGCTGCGCCTTCTCGACGCAACGCGAACGATCAAGTCGCCGCG
>JAFAOU010000177.1 GCA_019247495.1 Acidobacteriota bacterium | reverse complement strand
CTCGATCCGCCGCATGACCGACAACGTCACGCTGCGCGGCATCCGCCTCGAGCCGGAGCTCGTCACGTCGATCTACGACAACGAGATGGAGGACCGGCTGCCGGTCTCGCTCAGCGCGGTGCCGAAGGTCCTCACCGATGCCGTCATCGCCGTCGAGGACAAGAACTTCTATCACCACGAGGGAATCTCGATCCGCGGGAGTCTCGGCGCTCTCTGGGCCGACATCCAGAAGAAGCAGATCACCCGCGGCGGGTCGACGCTGACGCAGCAGCTGGTCAAGAACTTCTATCTGAATCCCGAGCGCAAATGGAGTCGCAAGATTCCCGAGATGCTCATGGCCGTCCTGCTCGAGATGCGCTACGGCAAGGACGAGATCCTCGAGGCGTATCTGAATCAGATCTACCTCGGCCAGAACGGCGCGGTGCAGATCGCCGGCGTCGAAGAAGCGTCGCAGGTCTATTTCGGCAAGCACGTCACGTATCTGTCGCTGCCCGAAGCGGCGACGCTCGCCGGCATGATCCATTCGCCGAACGTTTTGAATCCGATCAATCACCCCGATCGAGCGAAAGCGCGGCGCGACACCGTCCTGAAGCTGATGCTCGATCAGGAGAAGATCACGCGCGAGCAATATGAGGCCGCGGTCGCGTCACCGATGACGACCACGCGCTTTCCGCGCACGTCGCGCAGCGCGCCCTTCTTCGTCGATCTCGTGCTCAAACAGTTGAAGGAAACGCACCCTGAAACACAGCTGAAGACCGAGGGGCTGCGGGTGTTCACGACGCTCGACACGATGATGCAGCGCTCGGCGGAACAGGCGCTCGACGGCGGCATCGCCGACCTCGAAAAGCGCTATGCGTATCTCCGGAAATCCGCGTCTCCGCTCGAGGGAGTCATCCTGACGATCCAGCCGGGAACGGGGTATGTGAAGGCGCTCGTCGGCGGCCGCAACTACTCGAAGACGCAGTTCAATCGCGCCATCCAGGCGCGGCGGCAGCCGGGATCGCTCTTCAAACCGTTCGTCTACGCGACGGCGATGGATCCCGCGCGCGGCCAGCAGGCCTTCACTGCCGCGACGGTGCTCGACGATTCGCCGATCAGCATTCGCACCGGCAACGCGGTGTGGACGCCGCAGAACTACGACCTCCGCTACCACGGGCAGGTGACGGTGCGCGAGGCGCTCGCGCATTCGTACAACATCCCGGCCGTGCGCGCGGCGATGAACGCCGGCGTGCCGAACGTCATCAAGACCGCGGCCACGATCGGTATCGAGAGTCACCTCGCGCCGTATCCGTCGGTATCGCTGGGAGCGTTCGAAGTTACCCCGCTCGAAATCGCGTACGCCTACTCCGCCTTCGCGAACCTCGGCGTGAAGGCGGAACCGATCTCGATCCTGGCTGTGTCGACCGCCGAGGGAAAGTTGCTGGAATCGCGCGAAGTGAAGATGAGGCGCGTGGCGCCGGCCAGCGTCTGCTACGTGATGAACGACGTGCTCAAAGGCGTCTTCGAATTCGGTACGGCCAGCAAAGCACGGCAACTCGGATTCGAACGTCCGTTCGCCGGCAAAACGGGGACGACGAGCAGTTACCGCGATGCATGGTTCATCGGCTATTCGCCCCGCATCCTCTCGCTGGTTTGGCTCGGCTTCGACGACGGCCATAGTGTTCGACTCGCCGGCGGAGATGCGTGCGTTCCAATCTGGACGAACAACATGAATCGCGTCAGCGGCCTGATTCCGGACGTCGATTGGAAACGTCCCGAGGATGTCATCGACCGCCAGATCGATCCGCAGTCGGGGATGCTGGCCACGCCCTACTGCCCGCAAACGAAGGACGAGATTTTTGTCAGCGGCACCGAGCCCACCTCGGTGTGCCCACTCCACGCCGGCAGCGGCGAGCCAAGCCCGTTCTGGCGCGACAACACGGAGACGGCGCAGACGAGCGAGGGTCTCGTCCCGAATCCAGCCGGACCGCAGCCCGCGCCACAGCAGCAACCGAAGAAGAAAGAGGAACGCGGGCTGCGCAAGCTGCTGCGTTCGATCTTCGGCGGGCAGTAGCTGGAAGACCGGTCTCTCGTGCTCTTCGCAGCGAACCTTGCCTCAAGGGTGCGAAACCAAACTGGCCGTTCGGTTTAAGTACATCACTCGAAGTAGAACTCTGGGTTACCTGGGGATCTTCGAGGGAGTAGCTACGGAGCTTCGAGCAGGTCGATGATCTCGCGAGCCATGTAGACGCGATTCCGACCGGTCGCGGGCTCTGTGAGAATTCCGGACGCGACGAGTTTCTCAACATTCATCTTTGCCGCCCGATAGGTCACGTCGAGCTCGCGCGCGGCGGCAGTGATCGTGATCGCCGGCAGCGCAAACAGGCGATCGATCATCGCGCCGAGAAGTGCGGAACTGCGGGCGGAGGTAGTACGTTTTCGATACTCCTGCCGCAGCGCGAGCAGGGTGCTCGCGCGGCGAACGGCGTCGTTCGCCTGCTCGGTCACAGCACTCAGAAAGTATGCGATCCATGCCGCCCACTCGCCATGCTGACTGACGTTGAGAAGCAGCTGGTAGTAGTCATTACGATGCCGTTCGAAGAATCCGCTGAGGTAGAGCAATGGATGATCGAGCAGTTTCTCCGTGTGAAATAGAAATGTGATCAGCAGGCGGCCTACGCGGCCGTTGCCGTCTAGAAATGGATGGATGGCCTCGAAGTGATAGTGGATCAGCGCGAAGCGGATCAGTGCCGGCAGATGCGACGGCGCATGCAGAAACTTCTCAAAGGCGTCGAGTGCCTCTTGCATGTCGGGAACCGGTGGCGGAACGTATTTCGCGTCGGCGATTCGCGAGCCCGGTGCGCCGATCCAGTTCTGCAGGTGCCGGAACTCGCCAGGATTGCTGCTGCCTCCGCGAACGCCGCGCATCAGGCGTTCGTGAACTTCGCGAATGAAGCGGAGGCTCAGCGGAAACTCCTTCAGCCGCTCCAGGCCGTAGTCGAGCGCCGCGACGTAGTTCGCCACCTCGTGGACATCGGCGGCGTCCGCCGGGGTGTTGCCTGCTTCATACGCAACCAAATCGCCGACCGACGCTTGTGTTCCTTCGATGCGGCTCGACAGCACCGCTTCACGCCGCGCGAAAGGAGCGATGAGCAGGTGCGGGTTCGGCAGCGTCGCGCCGACGCCGCGGAGGTTCGCGACAGCCCGTTCAGCGTGGGTGATCGCGTTGAGCATCTCCCACGAAAGCGCGAGATCGGGAGGAAGCGGGCTCGGCACGAATGCGGCGGCGCCGTCGCTCGTTCTGACGATCCGTCCCGCTGCCGGAGCCGTAAAGTCGTTTGCGTTCATATACTCAGGTACACCGAAGCGGTTGCGAATTATACTTTGAGGCCTGAAAGTATAAAACACCCCTTCTCAATTAACCTTTAGTAGCATCACGCACGCTTTGACCTCCATCCTCCAAACCGACACCGCCCCGAAGCCGGCTTCGCCGACGCTCATCGAGCGCGGGAACGCGATCGTCGACCGTCTCAAGCAGCATGCTGAAGAAGCGTTTTACTACCTTGGCGGAGTTGCGGATCTGGCCACGCAGACCATCCAGCAATTCATCCGAGGACCGATTGATCGCGGAGTGGTCATCGCGCAGTTCGACCAGATAGGCGTCCGGTCGATCTCCATCGTCGCCATCACTTCGCTCTTCATCGGGATGGTGCTGGCGCTGCAGACGGCGTATTCGCTTGCCGACTTCGGCGGCGCGCTGCTGATCGGCAAAGTCGTGTCGCTCTCGTTGATTCGCGAGCTAGCGCCGGTGCTGATGGCACTCATGGTCGGTGGCCGCGTCGGTGCTGGCATCGCGGCGGAGCTCGGCACGATGAAAGTTACCGAACAGATCGACGCATTGCGCGCGCTCGCCACAAATCCCGTGCGCAAGCTCGTCGTGCCACGCGTGCTGGCGACCACGATCATGATGCCGCTCCTCACGTTGCTGGCGTGCTTCATCGGCATCCTGGGTGGGCTGGTCATCGCCGTCGGCAGCCTGCATCTCAGCTCCAACTTCTACATCCGCAGCGTCATCGAGACCGTTAAGTACAACGACCTCGCTTCGGGTGTCGGCAAGACCTTCTTTTTCGGATTCACGATTGGATTGATTGCCTGCTACAACGGTCTCAGCACCACTGGCGGCGCGGACGGCGTCGGCCGCTCCACCACCGCCACGGTCGTCACCGCGTCCATCACCGTCCTGATCCTCGACTTCTTCCTCACGAAAGTTTTTCTCTTCATCTTCTGATGACTGAAACGACCACCGCTCCCGATCGCCGCGCCGAGCCGCGCGAGACGCCTGATCGAAGGCGCCATGCGCGCGATCTCTTCGTCGAGTTCCGCGATGTCAACAAGGCGTACGGAAACAAGCAGGTCCTGCGCGGCGCGGATCTCAAGGTCTACCGCGGCGAAGTCCTGGTCATCCTCGGCGGATCGGGAAGCGGTAAATCGGTCACGTTGCGGCACATGCTCGGATTGGAAGCCCCGGACAGTGGACGCGTCATCGTCGAAGACGAAGACATCACCGATCACCCCGAGGAAGAGCTGTACCGCGTGCGGAAAAAGTTCGGGATGCTCTTCCAGAGCGGCGCACTGTTCGACTCCATGAACGTCTTCGAGAACGTCGCCTTTCCACTGCGCGAGCATGCAGAGATGTCCGAGGAGGAGATCGCGCGCGCTGTGAAAGAGAAGCTCGGTCTCGTGAATCTGCCGAACACTGAGAACCTCATGCCGGTCGATCTCTCCGGCGGCATGCGCAAGCGGGTAGGGCTCGCACGCTCGATCGTGCTCGATCCGAAGATGATTCTCTACGATGAGCCGACGACCGGACTCGATCCGATCACGTCGCAGAAGATCAACGAGCTCATCATTGATCTGCAGTCGAAGCTCAACGTCACCTCGGTCGTCGTCACGCACGACATCCAGTCGGCGTTCTCGGTCGGCGACCGCATCGCCTTCCTCAACAAAGGCGTTTTCGAGTGGATCGGCTCGATGGAACAGGCTCGCGACGCCGATCACCCGGTGCTGCGAGAATTTTTCAAAGCGAGCGCGGTCACGGCCGCTCAGCCGACGCGCTGAAATGTTGACTACACTAGACATAGTTCTCCTCTGAACATGGCTCCTGCGAAACAGAAGGAACGCAATCTCCGCGTCGGCCTGCTCGTGGCCGTCTCGCTCTTCGTGTTGATGGTTTTTGTGTTCTTCATCGGCTCGGAGCAGAAGATCTTCGCTCGCAAGAACGAGTACTTCATTCATCTGCCTGACGCGGCCGGTTTGGCCGAAGGAAATCCGGTCAAGATCTCCGGCGTCACCGTCGGCGCGGTCCGCGACATCTACCTGCCGCGCGATCCGAAGAGCAAGACTGTAGACATCACGCTGACGGTCGATCGGAAGTATGCGGACCGCATCCGCACCGACTCGCGCGTGCGGCTGAAGAAGTTAGGCCTGCTGTCGGGCGACAGCTACGTGGACATCTCGGCAGGCACGCCGCGTTTCGATGTTCTCGAGCCTGGCGCCACGATCCTGGCCGCGCGCCAGACCGACTACGAGTCGCTCCTGTCGTCGGGTGAGGATCTCGTCGACAACCTCGTCCAGATCTCCTACTCGATGAAAAACATCCTCGGCCGCGTCGATCGCGGTGAGGGATTGTTAGGCGAGCTGACGACGTCGCCGGACACGAAGCAGCGTCTCACGGACACCGTGCTGGTGACGCTGAACAAGACGAACGCGATGCTCGCGCACGTCGAGAGCGGCCATGGCCTCCTGGGCAAGCTCGTTTACGACGACGCGTACGCGAATCAACTCACGGCATCGATTCAATCGACCGCGGACTCGCTGAAAATCGTCTCGAACAACGTGCAGAAGAGCTTCGAGACAGGGCAAGGCGCGATCCCTGCGCTGCTCGCCGATCCTGAAGGCAAGAAAAAGGTCTACGACCTCGTCGACAACTTGCGCACGACGTCGGCGAACATGGCGACGATCACGACGCAGATGCAGCAGGGCCAGGGCATCGTTCCGCGTCTGTTCAACGACAAGGCCTACGCGGATCAGGCGCTGAGCCAGTTCAATCAGCTCGCGACGAACCTCAATCAGACGGTGATGAAGATCAACAACGGCGAAGGCACGGCCGGGAAGATCCTCAGCGACCCGTCGATCTACGAGTCGATCAACGACATCTTGATCGGCATCAACGAGTCGAAGCTGCTGCGCTGGCTCATTCGCAACCGTCAGGAAAAAGGCATCGAGCGCCGCGTGACAACCGAGCAGACCGCGCCTGCGACGACGACGGCTCCGCCGCCGGCGACTTCTACCGCGCCGCCGCCGACGTCGACAGCGCCGCCCGCGACATCCACGTCGGCACCGCCGACAGCGTCGATCAAGCCGTAATCTTCACGTGCGAGAGCCGTGATCACGTTGTCACGTGTCGAGATTCGCCTCGGGCGACAGCAGTGAGTTCTCGACACGCGAAACGCGATCACGTCGTCGTCGTCCTTACGGTCCTGGACCGACCCCGGC
>JAFAOU010000111.1 GCA_019247495.1 Acidobacteriota bacterium | reverse complement strand
GGCGGCGCTCGCGCTCGGATTCGGTTCGGCGGGCGTGGCCAGAATCGAGACTGACCATGCCTTCCGCATGAAGCCGGAGGCGCTCGAGCGCGCCATCGCGGCCGACCGCGCTGCGGGCTCGTTGCCGTGCGCGATCGTGGCGACCGTCGGCACGACGTCGATCGCTTCGGTCGATCCGGTGCGGCGCATCGGAGAGATCGCGGAACGCGAGCGCATCTGGTTTCACGTCGACGCGGCGTACGGCGGGTCGTCGACGATCTGCCCGGAGATGCGTTTCCTTTGGGACGGCGTCGGGTACGCCGACTCCATCGTCGTCAATCCGCACAAGTGGCTCTTCACGCCGATCGACTGCAGCGTGCTCTATACGCGCCATCCCGAAGTGCTGCGCGAGACGTTCTCCCTCGTCCCCGAATACCTGAAGACGAGCGATACCGGCGAGTTGAGCTACATGGACTACGGCCTCCAACTCGGCCGTCGCTTCCGCGCACTGAAACTGTGGTTCCTCTTCGAGCACTACGGCATCGCGAAAATGCAGTCGGTGATCAGGCAGCACATCGCCGACGCCGCGCGACTCGCCGCCGAACTGCAAAAACGCGACGACGTCGAACTGATCGCGCCGCAGAGCCTGAGCGTTGTGGTCTTCCGCAAAGTCGTCCGCAACGACGGCGTCATCGACGAAGCCGCCTCCGAACGCGCCAGCATCGAAGCCCTCGAACGGATGAACGCCAGCGGCCGCCTGTTCGTCTCCCACACCCGCCTCGCCAGCCGCTACGGCATCCGCGTCGCCATCGGAAATGGGGCCACGGAGTGGGAGCACGTGGCAAGGGTGCTGGAGTATCTGTAAGAAGCGCGAGGACGATTTCAGCCGCGGAGCGGCGATATCTACGTAGCCCAACGCGTGAGCGTTGGGATTTGAGACGCGCGGATGTTGAGCCGCGGAGCGGCGGCATCTCGTATCGATTGCTCATTCGAAATGCCGCCGCTCCGCGGCTGGAAACTCTGCCACTCGCCTTTCCCAATGCTTACGCATTGGGCTACGTAGATTTCGCCGCTCCGCGGCTTTCCGTGAGCAGCAGCGACGTGCGTTTACACTTCGGCTAATGGGTCACATTGAGCCCGCGCCAAGACAGCGCGAACCAACAACCCTCGATCTCCTCCTCGACGACGCCCGCGAATGGTGTAACGGACGCATGTGGATTCCGCGTGCGCTCCTTTTGCTTTTCCTCGTCTACCTCTTCACGGTCAAGTTCCGCGATCCGACGCGCTGGACGATTTTCTACGGCATCACGCTCGGATTTCATGAGATGGGGCATCTCGTCTTCGCGTGGGCGCCGCACTTCATCACCTCGATCATGGGGAGCGTGTTTCAGATAGCGATCCCGATCATCTGCGTCCTCTACTTCGTGGTCCGGCAGCGGGATTACTTCGGCGCCTCGGTCGGCGGATTCTGGCTTTCGTACAGCTTGTATGAATTGTCGGCGTACGTCGGCGATGCGCGATCGAAGGACCTTCCGCTGGTCGGCTTCGCGTCATCCGAGGATCTGGAACACGACTGGGGCTACATCCTCGGCGCGTTGCACATGCTGCCGGCGGATCACTTCTTCGCGTTCGTCTTGCGCATGCTCGGGCTGG
Organism: Acidobacteriota bacterium; assembly: GCA_019247495.1. Lineage (GTDB taxonomy): Bacteria > Acidobacteriota > Thermoanaerobaculia > Gp7-AA8 > Gp7-AA8 > JADGNZ01. The sequence continues at coordinate 6,240 of JAFAOU010000111.1, read as the reverse complement.
CCGCCGGCGTCGGCTCGTGCGCATTCGCGGTGTGGCTGCTGCTCACGATGGCGCGATCGCGCAATGTTCGCGGATCTGTGTGATCAGCGCTTCGCCGAACGCTTCAAGCTTCGCGTCGCCGATGCCGTAGATGGAACGCAGCTCGTACAGCGTCGTTGGCCGCACCCGCGCGATTTCGCGCAGCGTCTTGTCGCTGAAGATGACGTACGGCGGGACGCCGCGATGCTCTGCCTCGGCACGCCGCCAGACGCGCAGCCGCTCGAACAGCTCGCGATCGTGCGGTTGCATAGGATCGAGCGGCGCCGCGCCGGACGACGACCGCGACGCGGCCTTCTCCTTCTTCCGCACCGCCGGCTGCCGCAGCTTGACCTCGGCGATTCCTTTCATCGCGTCGCGAGCGCGCGCGCCGAGGCGAAGGATCGGGTATTCGTCGTCGGTTTGGCGGAGAAAATCCTGTGCGATGAGTTGATAAATCCATTCGCGCAGCTCGTGCTTCGTTGAACTTTTCAACAATCCAAAGGTCGACAAGCGTGCGTGCCCTCGGTCGCGAACTTTCTCCGTGTCTTCGCCTCGAAGCACGCTGACGACATGACCGACGCCGAACGACTGATTCACGCGATAGACGCACGACAGGATCTTCTGTGCGATCACGATCGCGTCGGGGACGCTCTCGGTTTCGCCGAGGCAGATGTCGCAGCCGTGGCAGTTGTCGGCGGTGTATTGCTGGCCGAAATACTCGACCAGCGCGCTGTGCCGGCAGGTGGCCGCGGAGCAGTATCGATCGAGATCTCGCACGTGCCGCATCGCCGACTCGACCCACGCCGGATCGGGTTCGATGCCGTCGCCGCCGCGCTCGAGCATCGTCCGCCACACGATCGCGTCCGCGGCGGAGTAGAGCAGCACGCACTCCGCTTCCAGTCCGTCGCGGCCGGCGCGTCCGCTCTCCTGCTGGTAATGCTCGATCGACTTCGGCATCCCCGTGTGCAGCACGAAACGGACATTCGATCGATCGATGCCCATGCCGAAGGCGACGGTGGCGACGACGAGGTCGCATTTCTCCGTCGCGAATTGTTCCTGCGCCGCGCGGCGCTCCTCGGGTGCGAGACCCGCGTGATACGCGACGGCGTTGATCCCTTTGCGCCGGAGCTTTTCCGATAGCGAATCGACGTCGCGCCGGCGGATGCAGTAAACGATTCCCGCCTCGCCCTGATGCCGCTCGACGACTTCCAGCACCTGCTTCCATTCGTCGTGACGCGGCAGAACGCGATAGGTGAGATTGGGCCGGTCAAAATCGCCGACGAGCATCAAAGGATCGCGAAGCGAAAGCTGCTCGGCAATGTCGCGCCGCACCTGTGGCGTCGCCGTGGCCGTGTACGCGTGCACCGAGGCCTCGGGGAACGTTTTTCGAAGATCGCGAAGCTGCCGGTACTCAGGCCGGAAATCGTGGCCCCAGTGGCTGATGCAATGCGCCTCGTCGATCGCGAACGTGCGGACGTTCGCACGTTGCAGCAGATCGCGAAAACTGCTCATCGCCAGCCGCTCCGGCGACGCGAAGAGCAATTTGATTTTTCCGTCGAGCACAGCGCGTTCAATCGCGCGTTGCCGGTCGCTGCTCTGAGAACTGTTGAGTTGCGCCGCCGCAACGCCGCATTCGCGCAGTCCATCCACCTGATCCTTCATCAAGGAAATCAACGGTGAAACAACGACGGTTACGTGCTCGCTGAGCAGCGCCGGCGCCTGGTAACAGAGCGATTTTCCGCCGCCGGTCGGCATCACCACCAGCGAGTCGCGCCCCTCGATCGACGCCATCATCGCTTCCTGCTGCAGCGGGCGGAACGAGTCGTATCCCCAGTGATGCGAGACGAGTTCGCGAAGGCGGTCGAGCACTGATGGGATGGTAGCCCGCGAAACATATAATCCGCCACTCATGCATCCGCTCCGCGCTACGCCGCGCCACGCACGTGCAGTCGAAGCTGTCGCGGAGCTACTATCAAAGCTAAGGATCGAGTCGATGTTTCTTGGGAGTGTCGCTCGCGCGGCGTGGCTGGGCGGCTTAGTCGACACCGGCTCGATCGACGTCCTCGGCCTGATGCAACCGCAACAGAAGAATCAGGTTGCGATGATGGCCAACAATCGTGGATTTCGTGTTGATCGGGACGAAATCGATCAGGCCGAGGAGCTCGATCTGATTCCGCTGAACTGGATCGATGAAGAAGATGGCGATGTGCGCGTCCACGTTCTCGTCGCCAGCAACGCGCTTTACGCGCGGATGTTCGCGAATGCGCGCACGGTCGCGTTCTACGAGCGGGAGATTCGCGTTCCGTCAGCCGAGGACGTCGCGCTGCTGCTCAGCATGTCCGAGGATCGCGATGATGTTCGCGCGCTCGCCGCGAGCGAAGCGTTCGATCGCAGCGCGTTCAACGAGAAACTGGTATCGATCGGATTGCGGGAGCTCCTGCTGTGATCTTCATCGACAACCAGCAGGACTTCGATGCGGCCATGGCGCGCGTGGCCGCGCAGCCGGTGGTCGCGCTCGACACCGAGGCCGATTCGCTGCATTCGTACTTCGACAAAGTCTGCCTGATTCAGATGTCGATTCCGGGCGAGGATCTGATCATCGATCCGCTCTGCAAATTCGATCTGGCGAAGTTCGGCGAGATCCTCGCGGATCGCAACATCGTGAAGATCCTGCACGGCGCCGATTACGACCTGCGCATCCTCAATCGCGACTTCGGCTTCACCATCGGCAACCTGATCGACACGATGGTCTGCTCGCAACTCCTCGGCTACGAAGCATTCGGACTGGCTGCGCTGCTCGATCGCCATTTCGGATTCAAGGTCGACAAGAAACATCAGCGTGCAGATTGGGCCATGCGCCCGCTGCCGCCCGACATGCTCGACTATGCCGCGACCGACACGCGTCACCTGATCGCGCTGGCCGATCGCTTGCGCGACGAGTTGACGGCACTCGGACGTTGGGAGTGGGCGGTGGAGGAGTTCGCGCGGCTGGAGCAGATCCGCTTCAACGAAAAGGACTCCGACGAGGAGCCGTTCCGGCGCTTGAAAGGACTCGGTGCGCTCGATCGCCGGTCACTCGCCGTCGTCCGTGGACTCTACGATTATCGCGACGGTCTCGCGCGCGAGGCCGATCGTCCACCGTTCAAGATTTTCAGCAACGATCTGATTTTCGAAGTGGCGAAGGTCAAGCCGGTCACGCCGCAGGAGTTCGGCGTCATCAAAGGCGTCTCCGGATATCACCGCGGCCGCTACAGCCGCGACGTCATCCGCATCGTGCAGGAAGCGCTGGCCATCCCCGAGGACGAGCTGCCGGAGAAGGGCGAAGCGAAGACGTGGCTGCGCGACCGCGAGCTCGAAGCGCGCGTCGATCGAATGAAAAAAGCGCGCGACAAGATCGCGAAAGACCTCAAGGTCGACGCCTCCGTGCTCGCACCGCGCCACGTTCTTCTCACCGTCGCGCAGGCGCAGCCGCAGGAGCCGGCCGATCTCGACGGCATTTCCTCGATGCGCAACTGGCAGAAAGCCCTCCTCGGCCAAGCCCTCATCGACGCGTTGCGCGGAGGCGCGAAGCCGCCGCAAGCGAAGTTGTTTTAGCCTGTCATCCTGAGCCGCCGGAGGCGCTGGAGCGCGAAGCGCGGAACGCCGAAGGACGGTCGAAGGACCCCCTGGTGCTTGCCATGTGAGTAGCCGCCGCCCCGGGTTGCCAGTCCGGGGGTCCTTCGACCGTCCTACGCGACGCCGGCTTCGCCTCTGTCGCTCCGGCGGCTCAGGATGACAGCTCCCCCGCGATAGAATGCGCGCCGCCATGGAACGAATTACTGACTACAAAGTGATCGTCATCGGGTCCGGCCCGGCCGGATGCACCGCGGCGATCTATCTCTCCCGCGCGAATCTCGCGCCGCTCGTCCTCGAAGGGTTGCAGCCGGGCGGACAGCTCACGATTACCACCGACGTCGAAAACTATCCCGGCTTCCCGGACGGAATCCTCGGGCCGAAGCTGATGGATTTGATGCGGCAGCAGGCCGAGCGCTTCGGCGCCGTCTTCAAGATGGAGCAGGTGGAGAGCGTCCAGCTCATCGGCCATCCGTTCACGATCACCACCGACTCGCACATCTACGAATGCGAGTCGCTGATCGTCGCGGCGGGCGCGTCGGCCATGCAGATCGGTTTGCCGAGCGAAAAAGCGCTGCAGGGTTTCGGCGTTTCCTACTGCGCCACCTGCGACGGATTCTTTTTCAAGAACAAGGAGATTGTCGTGGTCGGCGGCGGCGACTCGGCGATGGAAGAGGCCACGTTTCTTACCAAGTTCGCCAGCAAGGTCACGGTCGTCCATCGCCGCGAGGAGTTGCGCGCGTCGAAGATCATGCAGGATCGCGCCCGCGGCAATCCGAAGATTCAGTTCATCCTGAACTCGACCGTCGATGAAGTCATCGGAACGAAAGAGGGCGGCATCACGTCGCTGAAGTTGCGCAATCTGAAATCGAACGACGTCACGGACTTCGCGACGCAGGGCCTCTTCGTCGCCATCGGCCACACGCCGAACACGCAGGTCTACGCGGGGCAACTCGAGCTCGATGAGCGCGGCTACATCTGTCTTCGCCATCCGCATTCGACGGCCACGAACATTCAGGGCGTCTTCGCGTGCGGCGATGCCGTCGATCACGTTTATCGCCAGGCCGTCACCGCGGCCGGCACCGGCTGCATGGCGGCGCTCGACTGCGAGAAGTGGCTGACGCACGAGCGCATCACCGAGCGTTGGGACCTTCCCGTCGGAGAAGAGGATCGCGATTGACGCGCACCGCCGGGACGGTCCTGATCCTAGGCGGTGGCGGGATGGTCGGCGTGCAGGTTGCGCGCGAAGTGGCGCGCGAGCTGAGCCCCAAACGCATCGTCATCGCGGCGGTCAGTGAAGCCGAGGTGAAGTCGGCGCTCGAATTTTTGCGCGACCAGCTCGGTGAGGGCATCGACCTCGCCGGCGAGTGGGGCAACATCTTCGTCCCCGAGGAGCTGAAGGGTATCGATCGCGTGTCGGTCGTTGAAAACCGGGAGTATTACGACAAACTCTTCGACGCCGTCTTTCGCCGCGAAGTGAGCTATCAAACGTCGGCGCTGTATCAACTCGTCGCGAAGTATCAGCCGGAGATCGTGATCGATTCGATCAACACGGCCACGGCCATCAGCTATCAGAACGAATTCGAGCTGGCCATCGAGACAAAAGAGTTGATCGACGGCTTTCGCGACCGCACCGGCGACATTCCGCGCGAGGCGCTGGAGCCGCTGTTTGCGACCATCCGCAAGCTGCTGATCGCGCAAGGCATCCCGCAGATCGCGCGGCACATCCTGCTGCTGAACGAGACGCTCAAAAACACGGACGTCCAAATTTACGTGAAGGTCGGCACGACCGGCACCGGCGGGATGGGCTTGAACATTCCGTACACGCACAGCGAGGACAAGCCGTCCCTGACGCTGCTGGCGAAATCGGCGATCGGCTTCGCACACACCGGCCTGCTCTTCCTGATGGCGCGGACGCCGGGCGCATCCGAGGAAGAGCACAGCGCGATCGTGAAGGAAGTGAAGCCGGGCGCGATGATCGGCTTTCGTCGCGTGGAGAAGCGGCACATCGGCGTTCGCGGCGAGACTGGCAAGGCGTATCTGGTTGAACCGCACGAGGAAGCGCTCGGCGCGCAGTTGCAGTTGCGCGATGACGCGCATTACGAGCGATTCGAAGGCCGCGACGTGCCGCTGGAGGTGATCGGTGCCGACACGGGCGAGAACGGCTTCTTCTCGATCGGCGAGTTTCAGGCGATCACGTTTCCGCGGCAGATGGAGTACGTGACGCCGGAGGAAGTGGCGCGCACGGTGGTCCTCGAAATCATCGGCGCTTCGACCGGCCGCGACGTCCTGGCCGCGATCGATGGCGCCATCACCGAGCCGAGTTACCGCGCCGGAGTGCTTCGCGATCACGCGATTCGTCAAATGCAGACGCTCGAAGCGCAGAAGCGCGGCGAGGTCCCCTCCATCGCCGTCGGTCACCTCGGGCCGCCGCGATTGTCGAAACTTTTGGCCGAGGGGTACTTGATCGGGCAGGCGGCGGGGACGGCGAAGATCGTCGAGATCGCGGCCATCGACGCCGCGGAGATGCAACGCCGCGTCGAGGATTACCTCGCCGCGAATCCGGCGGTGACGAGCACCATCGTTCGCGTCGGTACGCCTATTCTTCGC
>JAFAOU010000119.1 GCA_019247495.1 Acidobacteriota bacterium | reverse complement strand
CCCGGACACGGAGACCCGCTCCGTCCTCGATATCAAGGAGCAGGACGTCTACATGGGCGACATGCCGCTGATGACGAAGAACGGCACGTTCATCGTCAACGGCACCGAGCGCGTGATCGTCAGCCAGATGCACCGCTCGCCGGGCGTCCTCTTCGACCATGACCGCGGCAAGACCCACGCCTCGGGCAAATATCTCTTCGCCGCGCGCGTCATTCCCTATCGCGGCTCGTGGCTCGACTTCGAGTTCGACGCCAAGGACATCGTCAACGTCCGCATCGATCGCAAGCGCAAGCTGCCGGTGACGAGCCTGCTCCACGCGCTCGACATGACGAGCGAGGAGATCCTCAACACCTTCTACGGCCGCGTCACCTTCGTCCGCGGCAAAGGCGGCTGGCGGATTCCGTTCGTTGCCGAGAACTGGCGCGGCCAGAAGCCGGCCTTCGACGTCGTCAACGCAGAGAGCGGCGAGGTCGTCTTCCAGGCCGGCCACAAGATCACCCCACGCGCGGCCAACAAGGCCGCCAAGGACGGTCTCACCGAGCTTCTCATTCCCACCGAGGAGATTTTCGGCCGCTATTCGGCCTACGATCTCATCAACGAGAAGACCGGCGAGATCTATATCGAAGCGGGCGAGGAGGTTTCGGCCGAGAATCTGGAGAAGCTCGACAAGGCCGGCATCGACCGGATCGAGTTGCTCGACATCGACCATGTCACGACCGGCGCCTGGATCCGCAACACGCTCAAGGCCGACAAGGCCGAGGACCGCGACCAGGCCCTTTCCGACATCTATCGCGTCATGCGTCCCGGCGAGCCGCCGACACGCGAGACGGCCGAGGCTTTGTTCGCCGGCCTGTTCTTCGATCCGGAGCGCTACGACCTCTCCGCCGTCGGCCGCGTCAAGCTCAACATGCGCCTCGACCTCGACGTGCCGGACACGGTGACGACGCTCCGCAAGGAGGACATCGTCGCCGTCGTGAAGACCCTCGTCGACCTCAAGGATGGCAAGGGCGAGATCGACGACATCGACAATCTCGGCAACCGGCGCGTCCGTTCGGTCGGCGAATTGCTGGAGAATCAGTATCGCGTCGGCCTGCTCCGCATGGAGCGAGCGGTGAAGGAGCGCATGTCCTCCGTCGACGTGTCGACGGTGATGCCGAACGACCTCATCAACGCCAAGCCGGCGGTGGCCGCGGTCCGCGAATTCTTCGGCTCCTCGCAGCTGTCGCAGTTCATGGACCAGACCAACCCGCTGTCCGAGGTCACCCACAAGCGCCGCGTCTCGGCGCTCGGGCCGGGCGGCCTCACCCGCGAGCGCGCGGGCTTCGAGGTCCGCGACGTCCACCCGACCCATTACGGCCGCATCTGCCCGATCGAGACTCCGGAAGGGCCGAACATCGGCCTGATCAACTCGCTCGCCAGCTTCAGCCGGGTCAACAAATACGGCTTCATCGAGACTCCGTACCGCCGCGTCGTCGACGGCAAGGTGACCGACGAGGTCGTCTATCTGTCGGCGATGGAGGAGGCCAAGCACACCATCGCGCAGGCCAATGCCGAGCTGAACGACGACCGCTCGTTCGGCGAGGACATCGTCTCCAGCCGCCGGGCCGGCGACTTCCTGATGGCCCCGCGCGACCAGATCACGCTGATGGACGTGTCGCCCAAGCAGCTCGTCTCCGTGGCCGCCTCGCTCATCCCGTTCCTCGAGAATGACGACGCCAACCGCGCGCTGATGGGCTCGAACATGCAGCGCCAGGCCGTCCCGCTCATCCGCGCCGAGGCGCCGCTCGTCGGCACCGGCATGGAGGAGACGGTGGCGCGCGATTCCGGCGCCGCCATCGCCGCCCGCCGCTCCGGCATCGTCGACCAGGTGGACGCGACCCGAATCGTCGTTCGCGCCACCGGGGACGTCGAGGCCGGCAAGTCGGGCGTCGACATCTACACGCTGATGAAGTTCCAGCGCTCCAACCAGAACACCTGCATCAACCAGCGTCCGCTGGTGAAGGTGGGCGACGTGGTCAACGCGGGCGACGTCATCGCCGACGGCCCGTCGACCGAGATGGGCGAGCTCGCGCTGGGCCGGAACGTGCTCGTCGCGTTCATGCCCTGGAACGGCTACAACTTCGAGGATTCCATCCTCATCTCCGAGCGGATCGTGAAGGACGACGTCTTCACCTCGATCCACATCGAGGAGTTCGAGGTGATGGCCCGCGACACCAAGCTGGGGCCGGAGGACATCACCCGCGACATCCCGAACGTCGGCGAGGAGGCGCTTCGCAACCTCGACGAGGCGGGCATCGTCTATATCGGCGCCGAGGTCGAGCCGGGCGACATCCTGGTCGGCAAGATCACGCCGAAGGGCGAAAGCCCGATGACTCCGGAGGAGAAGCTGCTCCGCGCCATCTTCGGCGAGAAGGCGTCGGACGTCCGCGACACCTCGCTCCGCCTGCCGCCGGGCGTCTCCGGCACGGTGGTCGAGGTCAGGGTGTTCAACCGCCACGGCATCGACATCGACGATCGTACCCGCGCCATCCAGGCCGAGGAGAAGGACCGCCTGAGGAAGGACGCCGAGGACGAGCGCGCCATCCTCAAGCGCTCCACCTTCGCCCGCATGCGCGAGATGCTCGTCGGCCAGACCGCCACGGCGGCGCCGAAGGGCTTCAAGAAGGGCGGCACGATCGACGAGGCCGGCCTCGGCGAGGTCGAGACCCACGACTGGTGGAAGTTCGCCGTCAAGGACGACCGCGTGCAGGGCGACCTCGAGGCGGTGAAGGTCCAGTATGACGACGCCGAGGCGGCGATCCGCCGCCGGCTGGAGGACCGCATCGAGAAGCTCGAGCGCGGCGACGAGCTGCCGCCGGGCGTGCTCAAGATGGTCAAGGTGTTCGTCGCGGTGAAGCGCAAGCTGCAGCCGGGCGACAAGATGGCCGGCCGCCACGGCAACAAGGGCGTGATCAGCCGCATCCTGCCCGAGGAGGACATGCCCTTCCTCGAGGACGGCACCTCGGCCGACATCGTCTTGAACCCGCTCGGCGTGCCGAGCCGGATGAACGTCGGGCAGATTTTCGAGACCCATCTCGGCTGGGCCGCGCGCGGCCTCGGCCGGCAGGTGGCCGAGATGCTCGACGCCATCCACGCCAAGGGCAAGGGGTTCGACCCGTCCGACGCCAAGCAGGTCCGCGCGAAGCTCAAGGACATTTACGGCAAGGCCTATCATGCCGAGATCGACGCGCGGGACGAGGCCGAGACGCTGGAGCTCGCCTCCAACCTCACCGCCGGCATCCCGATGGGCACGCCGGTGTTCGACGGCGCCAAGGAAGCCGACGT
>JAFAOU010000223.1 GCA_019247495.1 Acidobacteriota bacterium | reverse complement strand
CAACAGCTTGCCGCTGCCGCGGATCATGGAGAGGAAACTGAGGACGTCCGGCAGTTGAATGCGCGAGAGATCGCCCTCGAGGATGTGATTCTTAGACATGTGGACCGGCCGCAACTGTGCCAAACAAACCGCGACGGGGCAAGGGTTTATTCGAAGAGTGAAGGGTGAAGAGTGAAGAGTGAAGGAAAGGCTGAGGTTTCACCTTTTCACTCTTCACACTTCACTCTTTCTCATGCAGCGCGGGACGATGTCGCGAAGCAATGCGATCGTTTGCTCGATCTCAGCAATCGTCGTAAACCGGCTCAATGAGAAGCGAATCGTGCTGCGCGCTTCGTCCGGAGTCAGGCCCATCGCCAGCAGGACGTGGCTTGGCTCGACGCGTCCCGAGGAACAGGCAGCACCGGTCGACACCGCCACGCCCGCGAGATCGAGTCCGATCACGATCCCCTCGGCATCCGCACCGCGAAACGTGACGCTGCTCGTGTTCGGGATGCGGGGAACATCTGCGCCGTTGATGACGATGTCGAAATCGCCGAGGCCGCGTTCGAGCGCGTCGCGCAAGGCGCCGACGTCCGGCCGGTCGCGCGCGATCTCCGCGGCTACGCCGAAGGCCACCGCCAGCGGTACGTTTTCCGTTCCGGCGCGGCGGCGGCGTTCCTGCGCGCCGCCGAGGATGTGGCGAGACAGCGCGAGACCGCGGCGGACGTAGAGCGCGCCGATGCCTTTCGGCGCGTGCATCTTGTGTGCGGAGAGTGCGAGCGTGTCGACGCCGAGCGCGTTCACATCGACGTCGATTTTGCCGGCGCCTTGCACGGCGTCACAGTGAATGTGAATCGATCGCTCGCGGCAGACGCGCGCAACGTCCGCGACCGGCTGGATCACGCCGGTCTCATTGTTCGCAAGCATCATCGACACGAGCCGCGTTTCGGGACGCAACGCCGCGATGACCGCATCCGCGTCGACCACGCCGCTGCGCGATGGCGGGACGATCGTTAAGGAACATCCGCGGCGCTCCAGCTCGGCGATCGGCTCCAGCACCGAGGGATGCTCGATCGCGGTTGTGACAACGTGTTGACCGACATCGGAGCCTGCCGCGCCGAAGATGGCCGCATTGTTCGACTCCGTGCCGCCGCTCGTAAAGATGACGTCCCGCGCTTCCGCGGCGATCAGTTTCGCCACCGACTCGCGCGCGTCCTCGATGCCGCGCCGCGCAGCCTGGCCTTCTTTATGAATGCTCGACGCATTGCCAAAGACATCCCGCAACGATGCCCCCACCGCTTCCAGCACCGCTGGATGCAGAGGCGTCGTGGCGTTGTTGTCCAGGTAGATTCGCATGCGATTCGCCTATTGTCCTTCGGTTCGACGAGGTCTCCCCGATGAATAAGATCGTTGCCATTTTGATTTCCGCGATGCTCGCCGCGGCCGCATACGCGCAGACGACACCCGATCCGCAACCGCCACCCGCGCCGGCCGCACCGGCGCCTGCGCAGCCGCCCGACGCCAAAGCGAAACCCGATCAAGGTGTCCGCAAGCTCTCCCGGCGCGAGCGCAAAGACCGCATCAAGAACCTCTCCGAGAAATACCGGCAGTTTCTCAACGACGTCGATCCGATCATGAATCCGGCCGAGCTGGATACGTTCCTGATCCTCGAGACCGATCCGCAGCGCGACATCTACATCACTGAATTCTGGCGGCGCCGCGACGTCGCCCACGGCACCACCAATCAGGCCTTCCGGGAGGAGTACTACGAGCGGCTGGAGACAGTGAAGGACGAGTTCAGGAACGCCTCCTCCGATCGCGGCCGCATTTTTCTGATCTACGGCCAGCCGGACGAGCGCCTCAAGATCAATTGCCGTCTCCTCCAGCCGGCCGAAGTCTGGAAGTACGCGTTCATTCAGGGTTTGGGTCACACCGTGCGCTTCCTTTTCTACCAGGCGCGCAACGGAGGAGATTTCAAGCTCTACTCGCCGATCAATCCCGACGCCACCAAAGAGCTGGTTTCGCAGGACGAAATCGGAACCGACGTCACCGGCGACGGGGCAGTTCAACGCGTCTTCGGTCCGGCCAGCGTCAACTCGACGATGACGAACCTCGAAATGCAATGCATGTACGGCGATGAGTTTCTGCGCGCCATGTATCAGTCGCAGCTGAACAAGTTTGACCTGACCAAAGTCTTCGAGCCGCCGCCGGTCAACGAGGAGGACGTCCACAAAATCCTCCGCTCCGTCGTGCTGGCCACGCCGAACGCGCCGAAACTCGCGAACGAAGTGAGCGTGAAGTATCCGGCCAAACAAGGCAGCCGCACCGACGCCGAGATCACCATCCTCGTGCCGCGCTCACAGTTGACGATGAAGGAAGTCAACAACACGAAGCTCTACAGCCTCGACGTCACCGGCGAAGTGCTCAAAGACGATCAGCTCTTCGAGAACTATCGCTATCGCTTCGACTATCCCGGCGACATCAAGGACGATAAGGTCGCCGTCGTCATCGACCGCTTCCTGCGGCCGGCCGACTACATGGCCCGCGTGCGCGTGCAGGACATCAACTCCGGCGCCGAGGCCATCGTCGAAAAGCCGATCACCGTGCCCGAGCTGTTCGACACGCCCGAACAGCAGAAGGCCAAGGAAAGCGCCACGACCGCGCTGTCGCAACTCAAGGACGACATCGAATCGAACACCACGCGCCTGCGCATCGTCCCGCTTACCGACGATCTGCTCAGCGGTATCCAGCACATCGAGACCATCGCGTTCGGCGACGACATCAAAGCGGTCGAGTTTTACCTCGACGGCAAGAAGGTCATGACCAAGCGCCAGCCGCCGTACACCCTCGATCTCGACTTCGGCAACGTGCCGCAGGTGCGCCGCGTGCGCGCCGTCGCGCTCAACGCAAACGGCGAGTCGATTACCGGCGATGAGCTGCTGCTCAACACCGGCAACGATCCCTTCCGCGTCCGCATCATCTCGCCGAGGATCGCGTTCAAACTGCATGGCCGCACGCGCGTCGAGATGGCGGTCAACGTCCCCGAGGGGAAGAAGCTCGATCACGTGGAGCTGTTCCTCAACGACACGAAGATGGCCTCGCTGTTTGGTCCTCCGTATGTCCAGACCATCGAGATTCCGGCGCAGGAAGGCGTCGGTTACATCCGCGCGGTGGCGTCGCTGAAAGACGATCCGCAGCCGCCGGTCGAAGACCTGGTGATGATCAACACGCCGCAGTTCATGGAGGAGGTCAACGTTCACCTCGTCGAACTGCCGACCACGGTGATGCGCAACGGCCATCCGATCAACGACCTCGCGGAGAACGCCTTCAAGGTCATCGACGAAGGCAAGCCGGTCAAAGTGGCGAAGTTCGAGCACGTGAACAACCTTCCTCTTTCCCTCGGCCTGGCGATCGACACCTCGGCGTCGATGCAGCCGCGGATGTCCGAGGCACAGAAAGCCGCCTCGCAGTTCTTCACGAACGTGATGCGCAAGGGCGATCGGGCGTTCCTCGTTTCGTTCGATACGCAGCCGCAGTTGATCCAACGCTGGTCGCCGCGGCTTGCGGACATCAACGCAGGACTCGCGAAGTTACGCGCCGAGGAGTCGACGGCGTTGTACGACGCGGTCGTCTATTCGCTCTACAACTTCCTCGGCGTGAAAGGTCAGCGCGCGCTGGTGCTCGTCACCGACGGGAAAGACACGTCGTCGAAGTTCTCCTTCGATCAGGCCATCGAATACTCGCGCCGCGCCGCCGTCCCGATCTACGCGATCGGCATCGGTATCCGCATGAGCGAAGTCGACACGCGCTACAAACTCAGCAAGTTCTGCAGCGAGACCGGCGGTAACGCGTACTACATCGAGCAGGCTTCGGACCTCGGACGCATTTACACCGACATCCAGAACGAGCTCCGCTCCCAATACATCCTCGGCTTCTATCCGCCGGAGGGTGTCAAGCCCGGCACGAAGTGGCGCACGGTGGATGTGCAGGTGAGCGATGGGAAGGCGAAGACGATCCGCGGCTACTACCCGTAATTTGAACCACAGAGACACAGAGAGATTTCTCTGTGCCCTCTGTGTCTCTGTGGTGAAATCGGTCTTACTGCACCGACTCCTTCCGCTCCTGCGCGGCGCGTTCGCGTTCGGCGGCGCGCTCGGCGCGGCGCTGATTCGCCTCTTTCTTGAGGCGATCGCCAATCGAGCAGCCCGTCAACGTCGTGGCCAGCCCGCCCTCGGCGGTTTCGCGAAGTCCGCGCGGAAGCGCGCGGCCGATGCGGACCATCGCTTCGACGATTTCGTCCATCGGGATTACCGACTCGACGCCGGCCATCGCGAGCTGCGCGGCTGTAAGTCCGTGCACGGCGAAGAGCGCGTTGCGTTTGACGCAGGGCACTTCGACCAGTCCCCCGACCGGATCGCAGACCAGGCCGAGCGTGTTCTTCAGCGCGATCGCGGCGGCATGAATCGACTGACGCGGCGTGCCGTCCATCATGTACGCGACCGCCGCCGCGCCCATCGCCGCCGCGACGCCAACTTCGTTCTGGCATCCGCCCGCGGCGCCGGAGATGTTCGCCGACAGCGCTATGATCGAGCCGACGCCGCCCGCGACGACCAATGCGCGCACCGTCTTCTCCGGATCGATGTTGCGCTCCTCTTCCAGCGCCAGCAGCATGCCCGGCACGACGCCGCCCGCGCCGGCCGTGGGCGCCGCGACGATGACGCCCATGCGCGAGTTCTCACCCATCACCGACAACGCGTAAATCTCCGCTTTCACCGTCAGCGGATCGAGGAACGTGCGTCCGGCCAGGAACGCGTCATTGAGCAGCTTGGCCTCGTTGCCGACCAGCTTCCCCATCGACGTCCCGCCGCCCTTACCGCGTTCGACGCAATCGCGCATCACGGCCCTGCGCTTCCGCAACGCTTCGAGAATCTGATCCGCAGGGACGGCATGTTCCTGCGCATCACTCTCCAGAAAAACATCCGCGAGGTCGCGGCCGGCAGCGAGCTGTTCGAGGTGGGAGAAGCTTTCAATCATGCGGTCTACGAACGAATCAAGTCTCGCGAAAACTCCGC
>JAFAOU010000172.1 GCA_019247495.1 Acidobacteriota bacterium | reverse complement strand
CGTTGAGCGAGGTGATGGAATCGGTGCGGACTTTGATGAGGAAGCAGTCGTCGCCGGCGACGGTGTGTGCCTCGACGACTTCATCCATCTTCATCAGCGCATCGAATGCCTTCTTCCGTTTTGCATCGAGCGTCTGGCCGCGCGCGGCGACGAACGCGGTGATGGCTCGGCCGAGCGCTTTCGGCTCCACCACGACGGTATGTCCGCGGATGACGCCATCGCGTTCGAGCCTCGCGATACGGTCCGCGACGGCGGGACGAGAGAGGCCGACGCTGTCTGCGACCTGTTGCGCGGGGGCGCGGCCGTCGCGGAGGAGATGCGTCAGGATTTTGAGGTCAAGAGCATCCAGATCGGCAGACATGACGGGATATTACTCCCGTTTCGAAGGTTCAACCAGCGGCAGACTTACGATTTGTAACCACAGAGACACAGAGTGCACAGAGGCTTCTCGGTGTCCTCTGTGCCTCAGTGGTTGAAATCTACCTTGCCTGCGCGAGCGGCGTGAAGACCGCAGGACGGTCCTTGCGGACGATGCTCTTGCGCGGGTAGGCGTACTCGATTCGCTGCGTGGCGGCGGTGCGGAGCTCCCGCTGCAGATACTCGATCTTCACCGGGCCGGCCGGATCGTTCAGAAGGCGGCGAAGTGCCCAGCGGCGGAGGACGATGGAGCGCAGCTTCATCCCGGCGGCGCGAATGGAGAAGCGGATCGAGTCGCGGTCGTCCGAGCAGACCCGTACCGCGTCCGCATCGAGTGCCCCCACGATTGCCTCGGCCAGTTTCGTCTCTTCCGTCGTCTTGGTGGTGCTGCTCATTGATTCCTCCGATGTCTTGCACATATAGACGCCGCCAACGCGCGAAAGTTTCTAACAGCGACGCGAAATCTTTGTGAACGGGGGATGGGAGAATCGTTTGGTGCGCGTAACTTTCACCCCACTCGGCACGGCCGCCGAGGCCAACTCGAACGAGACGGTGCTCGATGCGGCCCGGCGCGCCGACGCGCCGATCGGCAATTCCTGCGGCAGCGTCGGCGTGTGCGGGCGATGCGCCGTGCGCGTCCTCGCCGGCGCGGAAAACCTTAGCGCGCCCACGACGATCGAACTACGCGTTTCGGCGCAGCGCGGATTTGCGGCGGACGAACGGCTGGCGTGTCAGGCCGTGGTGATGGGCGACGTTGAAGTCACGACCGGCTACTGGTGATTACTCCTCATCCTCCGTCGTCGCCATCGTCGCCCTTCCCGCCGCGTCGTTTCCAGGAAGTTCGAAATAGAACGGCTGGCGCGTGTGCGGATGATTGCCGATCTCGTTCATCGTCATGGCGTCGAAGATGCGGCCGTTGGCGATGGTGTAGCGGATCGACTCGGAGTTGCGGATGTTATCGAGCGGATTGGCGTCAAGTACGAGCAGATCGGCCAGCTTGCCCGGTTCGAGCGAGCCGACGTCTTTGTCCATGCCGATGTAGTGCGCGCCGTTTAGCGTCGCAGCGCGGATGGCTTGCAGCGGCGTCATACCGCCCTGCACGAACATCCAGAGCTCCCAGTGCGCGCCGAGACCTTCGCGTTGGCCGTGGGCGCCGAGTTGGACGGAAACGCCGGCGTCGTTGAGTTTGTGAGCGAGCTTCGCGTTGCTGAAGTGGTTCCACTCGTCGTCGGGCGCAAGCGTGCGGCGGCGCGAGCGCGAATCGATCACGCGGCGCGGCACGAACGTCAGCAGGCGTTGGTCCTCCCAGACGTTCGTCTTCGCGTACCAGTAGTTCTCGCCCCACAGGCCGCCGTAGCCGACGATGAGCGTCGGCGTGTAGCCGCTGTGCGATCTGGACCAGAGCTGCACGACGTCGTCGTATGCGTTGGCGACCGGGATGGAGTGCTCGACGCCGGTGTGGCCGTCGACGACCATGGTCATGTTGTGTTCGAAGAGCGAGCCGCCCTCGGGCACGACCATCATGCCGGTTTCGCGCGCGGCTTCGATGATCTGCTGGCGTTGATCGCGGCGCGGCTGGTTGTAGCTCTTCACGCTGATCGCGCCGATCGCTTTCATGCGGCGGAGGTGAAAGAGCGCGTCGTCGAGATTGGCGACGTCGGCTTTGAACGGAGCCTTCGCGCCGTAGAGGATCGTGCCGGTGGAAAAGATGTGCGGCCCGAGGATTTCGCCGGCGCGCTGCATCTCAGCGGAGGTGAAGATTTCGGAGGAGTTGTTCGACGGATCGTGCAGCGTGGTCACGCCGAACGCGAGCGCGGCGTAGTTGACCCAGCTCTGCTGCGGAATGATTTCGTCAGCGCCCATCGCGCCGTGCCAGTGGACGTCGACGATGCCCGGCATGATGATCTTGCCGGCGACGTCGATGACCTTCGCGTCGGCGGGAACGGCGGTGCTCGCGCGCGGACCGATCGCGGTGATCCGATTGCCATCGATGACGACCGTGCCGTCGGCGATGACGTCGTCGCCGTGCATGGTGATGATGCGCGCGCCGGTCAGCGCGAGCTTGCCCGTGGGGATGTCGGACGGCTGCGAGAAACTGATGTTCGTGCCCTTTGCCGGAGCGTCAGGCAACTTCTCCGGCGCGCCGGCGATGAAGGCGAACGAGTCTTTGAGATCGCGGGAGAAGAGTTCGGGGCCGAGCGACCAGTACAGCCGCGAGGCGTCGCCGGCCCAGTGCAGATACTCGCCCGCCTCTTTCGTCACTTTCGCGACCGGGATCGACTTCGTATCGGGACCGATGTCGATGGTCTTGCCGGTGCGGATGAACGGCGCGATGTAGGCGTTGAACTTCTCGCGGAAGGCCACCCACTTTTCGTCGGGCGAGAGTACGTACTCGGTTGCGAAACCGGAGAGGAGATGAGCGCGCTCGTCGGTGCGATCGATGCCGATCGAGTGCAGACCGCGCTTGTCTTCATCCTCGAAGGTCATGAAGAAGATGCGGTCGTTCGATGCGCCGAACTGCGGCGATGCGCCTTTCTTCGTGATGAGTTTCGAAGTGCCGCCAGCCGACGGGACGACGTAGATGCCGGTCTCGCCCGACCAGAGCGCGGTACGGAGGTAGCCGTCGTTCGTTGTGCGGTAGGCCACCTTCGTCCCGTCGGGTGAGAAGGCCGGCTCGATGTAATGGCCCGGTTTGTCGGTGATCACGCGCCCTTCGCCACCGGCCGAGGACGCGATGCGGATCGTGCCGAGGGTCTGATCGTTCCAGGTCGTGTAGACGATCGATTTTCCGTCGCGCGACCACGCAGGATAGAACTCGAAGTGGTCGGTCTGTTTCGTCAGCCGATGCGGCGTGCCGGTGGGGAGATCGCGGATGTAGAGATAGCCGAGCGCGCCGTAGACGACCTGCTTGCCATTCGGTGAGACCGTGCTCCAGCGCAGCATCTTTACCGGGTAGCTCGGCGGCGCGACGTCGATCGGAACGCGCAACGCTTCCTGAATACGCCGCGTGGCGTGAACGTGGAACGGGATCGGAGTCACTGCCTTCGACGCGACGTCGATTCGGCTGATGTGACCTCCGGCCCAGAAAACAATCGACTTGTTGTCAGGCGTCCAGGCAAACGTCGGATAGAGGCCGTGAATGGCCCACGTCTCCTGCATGTCGCGATCGAGGCCGTCGTAAATCGGTGTCTCTTTGCCTGACTCGAGGTCGAGGATGAAGAGCGTCGACTTGTAGCGGACACGCCGGATGAAGGCGAGCGACTTGCCGTCGGGCGACGGCGTCGGACGCACGCTGCCACCGGGACCGGTCACGTACGGCTCGATCTCGCCAGTCTGGCGATCCAAACGCTGAATGACGTAGATCTGTGTGTTGGGATCTTTGTTGTACTGGTAAATCGCGCCGGGCGTGGTGTCGTCGGAGTAGTAGAGATAGCGGCCGTCGGGCGAGAGCGCGGGCTCGCCGGTGTCCTTCTGATCGGTCCGTTTCTTCGAGAGTTGCAATCCCTCGCCGCCGCTGCGGTGGTAGAGCCAGACCTCGCCCGCGCCGAGGGAGCGCTCGGCGGTGAAGTGCTTGCGGGCGACGATGTATTCGGAGTCGGGCGACCAATACGGCTCATTGAGCAGGCGGAAGGTTTCCTTCGTCACCTGCTGCGGTTTCGAGCCGTCGCGATTCATGATCCAGATGTTGTCGCCGCCGGCGCGGTCGCTGGTGAAGGCGATCCACTTGCCGTTCGGCGAGTAGCGCGGCTGCATGTCCCAGGCGATGCCAGTGGTGAGGGCCTTTGCCTCGCCGCCGGTAGTCGGAATCGTGTAGATGTCGCCGAGGAGATCGAAGGCGATCTCGTTTCCATCAGGACTGACGTCGAGCGACAACCACGTTCCCTCGGTCACATCGATGGGAACGTCGTACTGCGGCCCCGGCGGGTTGTTCACATCCCACTTCTTGTCTTCCTTTTTCTCGGCCGCGCCTTCTGCGGTAATCGGATTCGGCGACGGCTGCGATGCCGCGGGCGGCGGCGCGTCCTTCTTCTGCGAATCCTGTTTCTGCTGCTCCTGCGACGCGGGACGCGGCTCCTGCTCGGCCTTCTCCGGTTTCTTCGGCTCGGCTTTCTTTTCGGTCGGAGGAGTGGGCGGTGTCTGCGCCGGAACGGCGGAGATGGCGATGAATGAGGCGAGAAGGGAGAAGAGGATGCGTTTCATCGGATCCTTTCGTCGAGGAACATGCAGTCGCCGTAGCTGTAGAAAAAGTAGCGGTGGGAGATGGCCTCGGAGTACGCACGCCGGATCGTGCCGATCCCCGCGAACGCGGAGACTAGCATCAGGAGTGTGGACTCGGGCAGGTGGAAGTTGGTCAACAACTTGTCAACTGCGCGGAACTGAAAGCCGGGTGTGATGAAGATGTTCGTTTCGGCGCTGCCGGATTGAAAACGTCCGTCGCCTGCGCGAATGGCGCTTTCGAGTGTGCGCACTGACGTCGTGCCCACGGCGATGATGGTTGTCTTGTCATCGAGCGCCGCGTTGAGACGCGACGCCGCATCGGCGGTGATTTCGTAGCGCTCGTAGTCCATTTGATGTTGCGCGACGTCATCCACCTTCACCGGCTTGAAGGTTCCGATGCCGACGTGCAAGGTGATGCGGACGATATCGACGCCGCGCGCTGCGATCCGATCCAGGATCTCGCGAGTGAAGTGCAATCCCGCCGTAGGCGCGGCGATGGCGCCGCGTTCGGCGGCATACACCGTCTGATACGACTCGCGATCCTCATCCCGCGGCGTTTCGCGCGCGATGTACGGCGGCAGCGGCGGAATGCCGATGCGCTCGATCTCCTCGATGTCCCCATCAAATTGGAGCGTGATTGTGCCTTCGTCTTTTCTCAGAACGCGCGCGCGCAACACTTCGCTGAAGATCAGCTCATCGCCCGGCTTCACTCGTTTGGCGGGCTTGCACCAAGCTTCCCAAGCGCCGCCATCGAGCTGGCGCGTGAGCAGAATCTCGATCGGCCGCGACATCCCTGATTTCGGTTTCGCGAACAGCCGCGCCGGGATGACGCGCGTGTCGTTGATGACGAGAATGTCGCCCGCGTTCAGCCGCTCCGGAAAATTCGCGAAGGAGTCGTGCTCGATGCCGTCCTGATGCACGACCATCATCCGCGACTTGCCCCTCTCGCGCGGCTCCTGGGCGATGAGGTCGGGCGGCAGGTCGTAGGCGAAATCGGTGCGCAGCATTGGCCTCGAATCTTATCTGCGTAAATCTGCGTAGATCTGCGGATCAAGATTTCATCCGCAGATGACGCAGACGAACGCAGATAGAATCCGGCCGTGGTCAAAGCCCGCGTCATCACCTGCTCTGATGCTGCCTCGCGCGGCGAACGCATCGACAAATCGGGGCCTACGGTGCGCGAAATCCTCGCCGCGAACTACGACGTCGATGCGGTGATCGTCGTTTCGGACGACGTCGATGCAATCGCCACGGCGATTGAAGCGGCGACCGGCGACGGCGTCCGGCTTGTCGTCACCACCGGTGGGACCGGGATCGCGGCGCGCGATGTGACCCCTGAGGCGACGTTGCGGGTGTGCGAGAAGGTCATTCCTGGGTTCGGGGAGCTGATGCGCGCGGTGTCGCTGACCAGGACGGCGATGGCGCCGTTATCGAGGGCGCAAGCGGCGATCCGCGGGACGGCACTCATCGTGAATTTACCCGGTAGCGAGAGCGGCGCGCGGGAGAATCTGCAGGCCATCCTGCACCTCATCCCGCATGCGTTGCAGCTCCTCGAAGGGAAAACAGAACATTGACGATCGTCCGGCCCGGACTGGAAGTACTTCTTGATGATCCCCGCCCCATCGCTGGGAAAAACATCGGCCTCGTAACGAATCAGAGCGCGGTCACGAGCGATCTGCGCCACGTCGTCGACCTGCTGCATCGCGGCCGAGGATGGAAGCTGACCACGCTGTTCGGTCCCGAACATGGGATCTGGGGCGAGGCGCAGGACATGGCCCACGTCGATCACTCGACCGATCCGATGACCGGCCTGACCGTCTACTCGCTGTACGGGGCGAGCGAGAAGGATCTCGCGCCGCGCCGCGAGTTGCTGAAGAACCTCGACGCGCTGGTGATCGATCTGCAGGACATCGGCTCGCGCTACTACACATTCATCTACACGATGGCGCTCTGCATGCGCACGGCGGCCGAGGCCGGCGTGCAGGTGATCGTTCTGGATCGCCCCAACCCGATCGACGGCGTGCATCTCGAGGGCAACATCCGCGAGGAGCAGTTCTCGAGCTTCGTAGGGATGTTCCCGCTGCCGACGCGCCACGCCATGACGGCGGGCGAGCTGGCGCGCTACTTCAACAAAATCTTTCAGCTCAACTGCGATTTGCTGGTCATCCCGATGCGCGGCTGGAAGCGCTCGATGTGGTGGGGCGACACGGGGCTGCCGTGGGTGATTCCGTCGCCGAACATGCCGACGGTCTACACGGCCACCGTCTATCCGGGCATGTGCCTGATCGAGGGGACGAACCTGAGCGAGGGGCGCGGAACGACGCATCCGTTCGAGCTGTTCGGCGCGCCGTGGCTCGATCCGTTCAAGTTAGCTGAGAAGCTGAACGCGATCGGACTGCCCGGCATCCGCTTCCGGCCGCACTATTTTCTGCCGACGTTTCAGAAACACGCCGGCAAGGTCTGCGGCGGCGTGGAACTGCACGTGACCAATCGCGCCGAGTTCGAGCCGTACCGGACCGGCTTGTGGTGCGTGAAGGTCGCGCGCGACCTCGATCCCGGGAAGTTCGACTGGCGCCGCGAAACCTACGAGTTCGTCTCCGACCGTCTGGCGATCGATCTCCTCGCCGGCAGTGCGCGCTACCGCGAAATCGTCGAGGGCGGCGGCAACATCGACGAGTGGGTGGCGGAGTGGGAAGAGCCGTTGCGCGAGTTCGCGAAGACGCGCGAGGAGTTCCTGCTCTACCGCGCTAGCGACGCGGACTGAAAATGGCGTCGTCGAGCGGCACGTCGAAGCGGATCGAGTCGATGACCACTGTCGACGTGCCGAGGTTGTCTTCGATCGTGTAGCGGAAGGGAACGATCTCGCCGTCGATGTTGCGGTAGTCGGCGTACGCGATCGTCTCGCCTTCTTTTTCGCGGCCGGTGATGAGCGCGGTCGTCCGTGAGACAACCAGCCGCACGCCGTCGCCGAGGTCGAGGATCCAAGTGTCGTTGTCGCCCGCACGGACCGTCACCGGCTTCAGCGCGAGGAGCTGCGGAAACGCGTACTGGCGATCGTCGCGCGCGTTTGCGGCATCGTCGTTGACGGAATCCTGTCCGAAGGTCGTCTCCTGGCCGCCGTGAGTGCCGTCGAAGTAAACGCGCAGGCGGCCGATCTCGCGGTTTGCGGCGGTCCAGACTTCGGTTTCGTTGTGGCGGCCGGGCGCCTTCGCGTCAATCGTCAGATCGGCGAAGACGCCCTGGTTGTCGTACGACTTGTGCGCGTGGATTTCGAGCGACGTGTGAGCGCGGAGTGCGCGCTCGCCGCCGGCGGCGTCGATCATGCGCGCGAGCAGCGCGTCGGCCGAGGGAACGTCGATCGCGATCGGCGCAACCGGAGGTTTCGGCGGCACCGGGGTAGCGGGCGCCGGCGGATTTTTTTGTCCAAGGAGGAGCGGATAGAGAAGCCTGGCGGCGCCGTTGCCGACCTTCGTCATTGCATTGCTCGACGTATTCGACAGGAAAACGAAGCCGAGGTGCTTTTCGGGGATGAAACTAACGATGGCGCTGATGCCGTCGGAGCCGCCGTTGTGCTCGACGACGCGCAGGCCGTTCCAGTCGTAAACCGCCCAGCCGAGCGCGTACGATGTCGTTGGATTGACGGCGATCAGCGGCTTGGTCAACTCGGCGAACATCGCCGGCGAGACGAATTGCCGTCCGTTGAATCGGCCGCCGGCGGTGAGCATGCGCAGCCACTGCGTCATGTCGCGCGCGCTCGAAGCGATCGCGCCGCCGGGTGCGAGCGCGATGAGACTCTTCGGCGCAGGAACGGCGCGATACGACGTCTCGAACACGTAGCCGGTTGCGTGATCGGGCGATTTCAACATGTCGGTGATGATCGAGACGCTCGATGTCATGCCCAGCGATTTGAAAAGGTCGTTGGCGATGACCTCCTCCCACGTTGCGTGATTGACGCGTCCGGCGATCTCGCCGGCGGCGGCGTACATCGCGTTCGAGTACTGGAACTTCGTCCGGAACGGTACGGCCGGTTTCGCCGACGTTGCGGCGCGGATGTACTCCTCGCGCGTGAGCACGCCCGGCTCCGCGGCGAGGTCGGCGTAGGCCTTGAGGCCCGTGCGATGGCTGAGCATGTCGCGGATCGTGATCTTCGCGTCCGCCTCGGCATCTTCGAGTTTGAGATACGGCAGGAACTTGCGCGGATGATCGTCGAGCGACAGCAGCCCGCGGTCGGCGCTGTGGGCGATCGCCATCGAGGTGAATGCCTTCGTACACGACCCGATCGGGAAGAGCGTGTCGGGCGTGACCGGGAGGTTGTGCTCGATGTCGCGAACGCCCATCGGCTGCATGTAGATGACGCGATCGTCGCGCACGATCGCCAGCACGGCGCCGGGGATGTGCTGCGTGCGCATCTGTTCGTCGACGATGCGGCGAATCTCGGTGGCCGTTGCAGGTTCGAGCGCAGGGTTCGGCGACGTGGCGCAACGGGAGAGCAGAGAAAGAGCGAGGAGACCGAGGAGGAAGCGGGGCATGCGCGTTGTACGCATGATCCACGGCAGATGTTTTCTTGAAGAGTGAAGGGTGAAGAGTGAAGAGTGAAAAGAGGCGGTGCTTCCCTTTTCACTCTTCACCCTTCACTCTTCACCCTTCTGAATGGACATCCTCTACGAAGATGACGCGCTCCTCTTCGTCAACAAGCCGGCCGGTATCGTCGTACAGCGCGGCTATGACGCGGACGAGCCGGTGCTGCTCGAGACCGCGATGCAGCACACGCAGCCGCTCTTCCTGATGCAGCGGCTCGATCGCGGCACGAGTGGCGTAATGTTTTTCTCGAAGCTCGCTTCGATCAACGCCAACCTCACGCGTCAGTTCGAGCAGAAGCGCATCCGCAAACGCTACGTCGCGATTTGCGAAGGCGAGCTCGGCGAACGGCAGACCATCGACGCCCCGCTCATTCGCATCGGCCCGATTTCGTTCGGCGTGGGCGACGGCGGCAAGCGCGCCATCACCATCGTCACACCGCTTCGCGCCACGCCCCACGGCTCACTCGTCGCCGTCGATCTGCTCACCGGACGCACACATCAGATCCGCGTTCACCTGGCAGCAATCGGGCATCCGCTCGCGGGCGATTGGCTGTACGGGCAACGCAACGAAGTGCGGCCGATGCTGCACGCACGCGAGCTTTCGATGACGCATCCGCTGAAAAATGAGCCACTTCGCGTCGCCGCGACGATCCCTGACGACTTCCGCGACGTCGCTGCCGAGCGCGGCATCGTGTCACGGAGCGAGGACATCATGACCCTTTGCGAGTCCAGCTAAGTCATTGAATCTGCTAGAATAATGACTCGCAGCACCCCGTTATCCGAAGCACTGGAGACCACCATGAGACTCTCGATGAAGTTCGCAGCCCTGCTCCTGTTCGTTCCGCTGGTCGCGTCCGCGCAGTTCCGCGACCTCGACACGGCGATGTCGAACCTGAAGCGCGGGTTCAGCAGCGGCGACCCGCAGGCGATCGTCGCCGGCATGGCCTCCGGCGACAAGGTGATGCTTCAGTTCCCCGGCCTCATGGAGCAGAGCGATTTCTTCGGCCGCGATCAGGCCGCCTATCTGCTCGACGGCCTGTTCAACAAGGTCAAGCCGAGCGCGTTCGAGGAGCAGAAGGCCGTGAAGAGCAGCGCCGAGCAGCAGTACCACATCACCGGCACCTGGACGATTCAGAACGCCGGGAAGCCGGAGACGCGCGAGCTGTACATCACGCTCAAGCAGAAGGGCGACAGCTGGTCGGTAGTTTCGATCCGGTCGGCGGGGAAGTGACGTAGTGGATTAGTGATTAGTGGATTAGTAGATCAGGATGAAAAATCGCGCGGAGTACTTCCTAATCTACTAATCCACTAATCTACTAATCCACTGCTTATGCGCGTCTCACGGGTAGCCAACTCGACCGCCGCGCGCGCCGCGGCGGTCTTTCTTTTGCTCGCCGGCTTGACCTGGCTGACGGTGCAGTTGTTCGTCGCGCAGATGAGCCGCGACTTCGATGCGAAGTCGGCGCAACACCTCGGCCACGAAGTCGACGACATTCGCGGCGACATCGCTCGCACCGAATCGCGGCTCGACGGCGCGGTCGAACGCGTGGCGGCGAAGCTGACCGCGAATCCTGCGGCCTCGCGCGCCGCGATGTTCGCGATGCTGCGCGGTGAGGCGAACGGCGTTCGCCAGGGCATTCGAATCGTCGCGCCGAACGGCGAGGCCATTGCCTGGTGGGGCGAAGACCTTCGCACGCCGGGCGCGACCAGCTTCGAGTTCGACGCCACGAATCTCTACATCGTCCGCGCGCGACCGCTGCCGAATCCGGCGGTGTCGGTGCAGGCGTTCGAGCGCGTCCCGAATCAGCCGAAGCTGCCGGGCCTCTTCGACCTCGACGACGACGATTGGGTGAGCGGAACGATGTTCCACGCCGGCGCGCTGCGCCAGGAAAAAGGTTCGCTCCGTTTCATCCTGGAGCGGCGTCCGTCGGCGACGCTCTGGATCGATGTCACTCCGCGTCCGCGCGCCGAGGTTGTCGATGCGGCAAGGACGATCGGGACCGATGTCGCAGCAGTGTTGCTGGCGATGGGCGCGCTGGCGCTGCTGGCCGCGGTGCGGCAGAGCAAATGGGGAGCGCATCCGGTCGCGACGATCCTTCTGGTCTTCGCCGCGCGGCTGGCACTGATGCCGATGCGCGTCGATCAGGATCCGTGGCAGATCTTCCGGTTCGATCTTTTCGCGTCGCGGATGCTCGGTCCGTTCAGCCGGTCGCCATTCGATCTGCTGGCCAGCGCCGCGGCGATTTTGGCGATCGTGATCGCGCTGACGAAAGTCCGCGGCAGCTCGATGGCGATGCAGATCGTGCGCACGATCGTCTCGCTCGCCGTCGCCGGCGGTTACATGCTGTTCATTCGAAACCTCGTGGACAACTCGCGCATCTCCACGGTGCCGG
>JAFAOU010000105.1 GCA_019247495.1 Acidobacteriota bacterium | reverse complement strand
CATCACCGGCTTCATGGTGGGGAAGGAGTACGAGCGCGGCGGGATCGCGAAGGACGGCGCGAAGATGGTGCACGCAGTCGCGAATTCGACGGTGCCGAAGTTCACGGTCATCATCGGAGGCTCGTTCGGCGCCGGAAACTACGGCATGTGTGGCCGCGCGTACTCGCCAAGATTTCTCTGGATGTGGCCGAACGCCCGCATCAGCGTGATGGGCGGCGAACAGGCCGCCGGCGTCTTGACCACAGTCAAGCGCGACCAACTCGCGCGCGCCGGCAAGGAGTTCAGCGCCGAGGAGGAGAGAGCGATCGCCGATCCGGTCTTGCAGAAATACGAGACAGAAGGTTCGCCGTACTACTCGACGGCACGCCTCTGGGACGACGGCGTCATCGATCCTGCTGAAACCCGCACCTACCTCGGCCTCGGCCTTTCGATCGCATACAACTCCCGGATCGAGGACCCGAAGTTCGGCGTCTTCCGGATGTAGGTCAATGGAAGACACCTGGTTCCTCTTCGACCTCGGCAACACCGTGATCAAACTCGCCTACGAGCGGGTGCTTGCGGCGATCTGCGCGGATGCGTCGATGTCGCGCGACGAGTTGGTCGAGCTGCTCGAAGAGCCGGGGGCGTATCGCGACATGGAGCGCGGGGCGGTGTCGTTCTACGAGTTCTACGAGTTCCTCTGCGACCACGCCGGCTATCGCGGCAGCATCCGCGACTTTCACCAGGTCTGGTCCGATTTCTTCGACGGCACGATGCCGGGTATCGAGGATCTGCTCGATCGGATTCGCGAGCGTTATCGGATCGCGTTCCTCTCGAATTCGAATGAGATCCACGCGGAGCTGATCCCGACCCAGTTCGCAGCGATCTTCCACAAAGACGAGCCGTTCGTCTTCTCGCACCGGCTGAAAGCAGCGAAGCCGGATCCCGATATTTTTAAGCTGGCGCTGGAGTTGATCGGATCAACTCCGCAGAACACGATCTTCGTCGATGACCTCATCGAGAACGTGGTCGCCGCCCGCGCGATCGGAATGCAGGCCTTTCAGTTCACCGATACTCGGTCGTTGAGCAATGAACTCGAACGCGAGGGGTTGCTCTAAGTGCCTACAACCCGTTCGCTACGCTGCGCGTCAGTTGATCATTGCCGTACCACTGCCGATGAAACTGGAGCAGGGCGTCGCGGTCGGAGGCGACCGGCTTGATGTCGGATGAGCCTTCGCGGTGGAAAAGGCGCGGGACGGTGTAGAGCACGTAGTCGAAGTTCCGCTTCGCGTACTCGTCGCCGATCTTGTGAAACGAGGCGCCATCGATCGAGAACTTGGTCGTGCCGCGGTAGGAAAGCTCGACCCGTTTGTAGCGATTGTTGCGAACCTTCTTCGCGAACTCGAGAAAGGCCGTGTGGACGTCGATCGGAGTCTGGCGGATGCCGATTGTGCGCAGGTCGTAGACCACCACGCCCGGCACCATGTAGTACTGGTAGTGCGCCGACACGTTCATCCCGGCGAACGCGGCCGGATTCGAGCGGAGGACGTCGTCGACCGGCTGTTGGAGCAGGATCACGTTGGCGGAGTAGCCGACGATCGCGGCGATGAGCGGGGTGCCGACGAAGACCAGCTTGCGCTTCGGAAAACTCGGCAGGGCGATGGCGATCCGTTCCAGCTTCACCTGCTGCTTCACTCGCTGCCAAAAGGGGAGCCGCGGGCGCGGATTCCGTTTCGATGCTGGCGGTTCCACGGGGATTGCGTAGTAGGCGATCGAGAGCAATAAGCCAGCGGCGATCGAGACCAGGCCGACCGGGCGGAAGACCAGGAGCGCGGCAAGGCCGAAAATGTAGGCGACCCAGGAAGCGTGATTGATGCGGGAGCGGGTGCGGTGGGCGCGCTCGCGATAGAAATCGTCATTCACGATTTCCGAGCAGTGCTTGCAACGGATCGCGGCCTCAGGGATGTCGCTTCCGCAGAACTTGCAGGGCGCCATCTTGTCGGCTGCGCGGCGCTTGTTGGTGGCCAGATCGGCAGCGCGGCGATGCGGCGCCAGCTTCAGAAGGAGCAATCCGCAGTTCGCGCAGGCTGCCGCGTTTGCTTCGTACGGCGTCTTGCATTCCGGGCAGCGCATCATTGGTCCTGAATAACTGCAAACGTGCCGCCATCATGCCCTCTGGGTCACTCGGAATAGGAACGCGCGAGGTCCGGTTGGCTGGGTATCCGTGATTTGCCGAATCGAGACGAAGAACACCGTTTTTGAATCTCCGAAGGCAGCACAGAAAGGAGATTCAAGATGAGAACATCTGGCAATGTAAAGTGGTTCAACGACGCCAAAGGCTTCGGTTTTATCACCAGCGAGAACGGTGACGACGTGTTCGTCCACTTCTCAGCGATTCAGGGCGCCGGCTTCCGGTCGCTTCCCGAAGGAGCCGCGGTTGAGTTCGATGTCGTCAAAGGACCGAAAGGTCTGCAGGCAGCGAACGTAGTCGCAGTCTAAGTCTAAGTAGCCGATCTTGCGATCGACGAAAGGGCAGGAGCGATCCTGCCCTTTTCGTTGTGTGGAGGTTTATGGGCAGGCCACAAGTTTCCGTCGTCAAGCGTCAGCGCGAGCAAGCCAAGCGCGAGCGCCAGCAGTTGAAAGCAGAAAAGCGCGCACAGCGCAAGAATGCCGAACCGGGTGAGGCGGGCAGCGACATCGATCTCGCCGATCTGGTCGTCGAAGGTCAGGAGATTCCGTAGCGGGTGTAGGGAGTCGGGGGTCGGGAGTGTAGCTCCGGAAGACTTCTCCGACACCCGACTCCCTACACCCGACTCCCTAGTCCCTCGGCGCGCGCTTACCAAACCGGCGTTCGATGTTGAATCCCAGGTGAATGTCGCTCTTGTTCAGCGGCGTTCCCTGGTACGTCGACGTCACGTACTGATCGGCGTGCGTGGCATTGCTGTTCGTCAGCAGGATCTCGAAGTAGTGCCCGCCGATGGCCCGCTTCAACCCCAGCGCCCAGCCGAAATCGCCGCCGTTCATCGATGACGGCAGATCGCGATTCTTCGCCGTCAGCTCCACCACCACGCTCAGTCCTGGCCGCACCATCAGCGCCGCGCCGACCGGCACGTTGAATGCGTGCTTGAACAAGGCGCCTGACGTCGAGCCGCTCACTTGCTGGCCGGCGTTCGTCACGTAGGTTGGGATTGCGAAGACCTCCGCGCGTCCGCCGAACTGCCGCGACACAATGGCCTGCGCGAAGAACGACGTGCGGTTGGTGATGTCGCGCTCCGTCCGCCAATCCATTCCGCCGCGAACGGCCAGTGAGAAGGGGATGGCCGGCGCCTCCTGAACCACCACGTACTTCAGCGACGACTCGATGTCATCGCTGGCGTTGCTGCGCAGGAACGTGGCCTGCAGATCGCGCGTCATCGCGTACGAGAAGCCGATGCCGACGTCGGCATTGCTGTCCAATCCCCACAGAGAATGCACGCGGTCGCTGAAGCTCCCCTGATCGAGCGACTGGTTGAACCTGTGCGTGAACTTCACCTCCCAAGTCCCCTCGGACGGGATATGCGACGTGGGAAGGGAAAGCAGCGTGTCGCCGAGCGGTAGCGGACGAGTAGGCGCGTACGGACTGTCCTGCGCGGCAAGCGTCAGCGCGGAAAAAAGAAAAACAGCAGCCACCAGACGTTTAGTCATTCGGTGCACCTCGGCGGATCCAATCGCGCACCAGTTTGATCTGCGCGGTAGTCAGCGGCGTCAGGTTCTGCGGCATCCGGTCGCCCGTGATCCCGGCCCCGGTAATCTTGCGATAGAGATACGAATTCGCCGGATCGCCCGGCGTGACGCGCGCCAGTTGCGGCATTTCCACGCTGGGAACGCCAACAGTATTCGCGTATGCGCGGCCCGGCGACAGGATCTGGCTCTCTTGTCGTCCAAGCGGATCGTGGCAACCGAGCTGCGCACAGGTCGGCGTGAAGATCTCGTTCTGAACGCGGGTGAACGTAGCAGTCGGATCGATCGGCTCGCCCGATCCGCCGAGGGGATCGGTCGGTTCCTTGAGTCGTCCGCATGCGAGGGTGAGGAGAAGCGTGAACGGGAGGAGTTTCCGGAGCATGCGGCGCGAAGGGTAGCGTTGCCAAGCTATTAATCGCAAGTCGCAAGTTTGAAAACAAAGGCACTTCACCACTGAGACACAAAGGACACAGAGAAAAACAACAACCTCTGTGATCTCTGTGTCTCTGTGGTGATTACCACGCCGGCATTTCGATGCCGTGCGGCAACTCGACCAGCATGGCGCGCCACGATCGATCGAGTCGCCATGCCGAGGCGGCGAGGAGAACGAAGGCGAGAAGAAGGAGAAGATCGCGCCGTTGCCGCAACGCCAGTGCGACGAGAACCAGATCGATCGCTGCAACGACGAAAGCCAGATTCCGCAGCCGAAGAAACGACATCGCCGCGAAGCCGAACTGGCCGCCGAAGTAGACGATGAGTAAGGCGGCGAGGAGTCCGAATGTGAACGCGATCGCGCGCGGACGCATGCGCCAGAGCGCGTAAGCAATCGCGGCAAGCGCGATCACAACGCCGCACACCAGCACCGCGATTCCATGTCGATAAACGAACGGCCAGCGATCGGCCGCCAGGGGAGGTGCATCCGCCTCGGGGCCGTTATCCGAGACGATCAAATATCCGTTCACGTTCTCCAGCACCCGCGCCGCCAGCCAGAGTGTCGCCATCAGCGACGCCGAAGCGGCAATGAGAGTCGAACGGACGCGCGCCAGGCTCAAGGCCACGACCATCGCCGACGCGACCACCGCCACCGGCGCCGAAAGCATCGCCCACGTCCAGCTCACGAACGAACCCTCGGTCGCCGCAGTCGGGATGAATTGCAAATTGCTCAACGCGCCGAACGTTCGCGTGAACTCGAGCAGCCCCGCCAGCGCGCAGCCGATCGCCACTCCTGCCAGCAACGAAAAAACGCCGCCGTTGCCGGCGGCGTTGCGTTGATTCGATTCGAGAACTTCTGCTACCAACCGTAGCTCCGTCCCGGCTGCGGAGCTTCGCGGCCGAGGAGGGCTTCGCGGTACTTGGCGAACTCGGAACCGTTGAAGTAGTAGCCGGGGAGGACCGTCGAAAGATAGTCGAGATACTTCTCGCCGCTGGCCGGCCTGCCGTTTTCCATCAGCATGTTGCCGTCGATGTCGTACGGCATGAACGCGATCTCCTCCATGCCACGGGAGCGGAAGAACTTCACGTCCGGCGCGAAGAGGAGATCGCTCGGCGACACGCCGTTCACCGTCTCGCGCGTGTCCATCACTTCGCGGACGATCGTGCGCGCCTCGGGAGCCGGCGTGTCCTTGACCTTGCACTGCACGACGGCGATGTTGACCAGCTCCAGCACCTCGCGGACCTCGTTGTAGTACTCGCTCTGCGCGGTGCCGTTGTTGCGGTCCTTGAATCCGAAGGCGATCGACGTATCGCCGCCGCGCTCGTTGCCGAACATCTCCACGCCGCGCGGAATCCACACGTTGAGAACCTGCTGCATCTCTTCGATCGAGAAGCGGCCGGTGTCGTTGTGCGCGGCGACGGCGAGATCGCGCAGAAATCCGCGGCCGCTGCCGATGTGGAAGCCTTCCTCGGAAAGCATCGGTCCCATCGACCGCCCCATCGGCGCATACGAGAAGACCTTCTGCATTTCGAGCTGGTACTTGCCGACCAGATCGATGACCGTGGCGAAGACGACGTTGTCGAGGAAGTTGACGAACGGGATGTTGAAGGCGTCGAGCACGTGATTGCCGAGTTCCATCGCCAGCAACTCGTCGATCGTGTCCTGGGCGACGTCGGGATGGCCCGGCTTCTTCCAGCTCTTGTCGTGATCGAAAACCCAGAACATCTGGTAGCCGTGCCGCAGCTCCTCGGCCATGATCCGGAGGACGGCCATCTTCATCTGATCGGTCGGCGCCTCTTCGAGCGTCAGGCGATGTTGCTGGATCGAGCCGAGCTCAGTCGAAGCCTGCGCGCGGATGATGTCGCGCGCCGTGTAGAACATATTGCCGACCATGTCGCCGGCCTGTTCGAAGCGCGGCTGGCCCGTCATGCGGCCGTACGTGATGTTCTCCGAGTTCAGCTTGCCGACCTTGGCGAAGAGTTGAAACGGCGTCTGGTTGTAGTACTTCGACCAGTTCGTCTGCAGGAACTCGAGCTCGGGAAAGTTCTTCTTCTGCCACGTCACGAGGGCATCGTGATGCTTGGGCGTAATTGTCTCAGTCGTATAGGCTGCCAAGGGTCCTCCTGGGAAAACTGCCGACGCGGTCGAAGGCGTGCAACGCCCCTCGACTCAGCAACATTCTCGCCGGGATCGGTGCAATAATCCGGCGGCGCGCGGATTGTAAGCGGTTCCATAGCCGCATGGAAAGCCGCGAGACCCGGCCCCGTTGCACGCCACTTCAATGCAGACGCTGACGCCGATCGATTCCGAGAAAGTCCGCGCCGATCAGCTGGAGCGCCAGCTCATCGAGCGCACCCGCGAGCTGCGCGAGCTCAGCGAAGTCGGTATCGCACTCTCGACCGAGCGCGATCACTCCGTCCTGCTGACCACCATCCTCAGCAAGGCTCGTGAGCTCTCCCGTTCCGACGCCGGCTCGCTCTATCTGCTCGACCAAGTCGACGGCGAGAAGGTCCTGCGCTGGAAGCTGGCCCAGAACGACTCGATCAAGGTGGGCGCGTTCGAAGAAATGGTCCTGCCGATCACGCGCCGCAGCCTGGCCGGATGGGTGGCGCTGACGGGCGACACGCTCGTCATCGACGACGCGTACGCGCTTCCCGCCGACGCCGAGTACTCCATCAACCGTTCCTTCGACGAGGCGAACCACTACCTGACCCGCTCGATGCTCGTCTTTCCGATGGTCACGCATGTCGGCGAGCTGGTCGGCGTGCTGCAGCTCATCAATCGCAGAAAAACAAACGCCCCGCAGAAATTGACCGCGGCTACGGTGCCGTCGGAAGTGGTGCCGTTCGACACGGAAACCGTCGACCTGATGCGCTCCCTCGCCGCGCAAGCCGCCGTCGCCGTCGAGAACAACCTCCTCTACAAATCGATCGAGCGCCTCTTCGAAGGTTTCGTCACCGCCGCAGTCACCGCCATCGAACAGCGCGATCCGACCACCTCCGGTCATTCGTTCCGCGTGGCCGATCTCACGGTGGAGCTGGCGCGCGTGGTCGACCGCGACGACGAAAAATATGGCGCCGTCCACTTCACCTCGGAGCAAGTCCGCGAGATCCGCTACGCATCGCTCCTCCACGACTTCGGCAAAGTCGGCGTCCGCGAGCAGGTGTTGGTCAAGGAGAAGAAGCTCTATCCGCTCCAGCTCGAAACGCTTCGCAACCGTTTTGAGTTCGCGATGAAAGTGGCCGAGAACGACGCCAATCGCCGCAAGCTGGAGTTCCTCCTCCAGCACGGCCACGAAGCGTTCAAAGAATTCGGAGCGCGGACTGACGAAGAATTGCGCGAGCAGCTCGCGAAAATGCAAAAGGACTTCGCATTCATCACGAAGTCGAACGAGCCGACCGTCCTGCCGGAAGGGGAGTTTCAATACCTGCAACAGCTCGCCGAGGAGGAGTTCGGTGACGACCGCCGGCGCCTGCTCAATCCTGAGGAAGTACGCATCCTCTCGATACGCAAGGGCAACCTCGATGCGGTCGAGCGCAGCGAAATCGAAAGCCACGTCACGCACACGTTCAACTTCCTGCAGAAGATCCCGTGGACGAAGGATCTCTCCGCCGTCGCCGACATTGCCTACGCCCACCACGAGAAACTCAACGGCCGTGGCTACCCGCGCAAGCTCCTCGCCGACGCCATCCCGATCCAGTCGCGGATGATGACCGTCTCCGACATCTACGACGCCCTGACCGCCAACGACCGCCCCTACAAACGCGCCATCTCCACCGAACGCGCGCTGGACATCCTGAAGATGGAAGTCGGAGACGGGCTATTGGACGCGGGATTGGTGAACATCTTCATCGAAGCGAAGGTGTTCGAGCGGGCAGGTGTGCTGCGGACGTAAAAGAGAACGGTTTCACGCGGAGCTCGCGGAGAGGCGGAGAAAAGAAGAGGTTGGTTTTCTCTTTCTTTTCTCCGCCCCTCCGCGTCTCCGCGTGAAAACGTCACCCCCGCTCGACCACCCAAAGCCCGACCGACACGCCGCCAGTCTCCACGCGGCGCTCCTCGATCACTTGCAGCTTCGCGGTTCGCCGCAACAGCGCGACGACCGTCTTCGCGTGCGTCGTGTAGAGCAACGCCCGTCCGCCGGGATTCAGCGTTCGTGCGATGTTCCCAACGATCCGCCGGTACAGCCCATCGAGATTGCGATCCTCGGTGCGCATACCGAACGGCAGATTGGCGAGAACTTCGTCGCATTGAGTCGGCCACGCCGCCGCATCGCCTCCATCGCCCAGCCGCACCGCGATGCGAGCCGCCAGTCCAGCGGCGATCACGTTTCCTGTCGCCGCTCGAATGGCAGTTGGGCTGATGTCGATGCCGGAGAGCATCGTCCCGCCATCCAGCAACGCGCGCTCGATCAACAGCGTCCCGCTGCCGCAGGTAGGATCGACGACGCCGCTGCGATCGCCGCGCCGCACCAACCGCGCCAGACATGCGGCAACCACCGGATTGATCGACGCTCCGACGTCGTTGACGCGGTACGCAAAGCGCTCATCCGCCTCGAAC
The DNA here is from genome assembly GCA_019247495.1 of Acidobacteriota bacterium. Taxonomy (GTDB): domain Bacteria; phylum Acidobacteriota; class Thermoanaerobaculia; order Gp7-AA8; family Gp7-AA8; genus JADGNZ01. The sequence continues at coordinate 11,300 of JAFAOU010000105.1, read as the reverse complement.
GTCGGCACGAGCCAGATGCGCGTGGCGTCGGCATCCGCCTCCACCCGCAGCATCGCCGCGTAGCTCGATGGCGAGTCCACGAGGCCCTGCGGCGAAAACGTCTCCCGCGCCAGCCGCAGCAGGTCGTTGAACTCCTGCTTCGTGACGCGTGCGTTCTCCAGCGAGAAGCGATAGGGGAGGACGTCCGACTCGCTGTGGATCCATTCGCGCCACCGCACTTCCGCCCGTTTCACCGTCTCTGCAAACGCCCTGGGGTCGCCCTCGGCGATGAGAATCCGCAGGTCGTAAATGCAGCGAAGTCCGCGCGGCCGCGACGGCAGCGCGATGATGCCGCGCCGGACGAATGTCGCGCGGCCAGCTTCGGCAATCGCCACATCCTCCAGTCCAACCGGAACGGCGGCGAACACCGGCGCGTCACCACGCCACGAAAACCCAACTGCAGGTCCGCTCACGCGATCGCGCGCTTTTCGCAACGCCTCGGTCTCAGCATCGGAGCGCGCATCGATCTCCGCCAGCGCGGCGCGTGCTTCATCGCCGCCGATTTTCCCGAGCGCCAGGATCATCGACGGCCGGACCCAGGCCACTTCCTCGCGCGCCAGAGCCGTGCGCAATGCGGCTACCGCTCCGGCACCGCCGCGTTTACCAAGGGCGATGGCGGCGATCCTTCGCCCCTGCGGCGATTCGTCGTGCAACGTCGGCATCAGTCGCCGCGCAGTTTAGTTTGGAGTGGCGCCGATTACCCGCGTCGTAAATGTTCCCCCGTGATATATCGAAACGCTGATGCGCCGAACCAAAATCATCGCCACGCTCGGTCCCGCTTGCTCGTCCGAAGATCTCATCCTCCGTCTGCTGACGTCCGGCGTTGACGTCTTTCGGATGAACTTCTCGCACGGGACGCCGGATGATCGTGTGCGCCTCATCGAGATCATTCGCCGCGTCTCGACAGATCACGGCAAGTACGTCCCGATTCTCGGCGACATTCAGGGGCCGAAGCTGCGGATCGGCGAAGTCGATGGTGTCATTCAACTGAAGACAGGTCAGATGTTGACGATCACGACTGAGCCACTGATGGGCAACGCCTCGATCGTCTCCACGCCCTTCACGCCGCTGCCGCGCGAGGTGCAACTCGGACAACGCATCCTCATCAATGATGGTCTGGTCGAGCTGGTCGTGGCCGCGGTCGACGGCGCGAAGGTGCTCACGCGCGTCATCCACGGCGGTCCGGTCTCCTCCAAAAAGGGGATGAACTTCCCCGACACGGAGCTGACGATTCCGGCGATCACGGAGAAAGATCGCGAGGACGTCGCCTTCGCAGTCGCAAACCAACTTGATTACATCGCGGCATCCTTCATCCGCCGCCGCAGCGACATCGTCGAGCTCCGTTCCCTGCTCCACAACCTCGGCGGAGACGAGATCAACGTCGTCGCCAAGCTCGAAAAGTCACAGGCCATCGATGCGCTCGAAGACATCCTCGACGTCAGCGACGGCGTGATGGTGGCCCGCGGCGACCTCGGCGTCGAACTTCCGCCAGAAGCTGTGCCGATCGTCCAGAAGCGCGTGTTGCAAAGGGCCAGCATCTGGGGGCGCTTCGCGATCACCGCGACGCAGATGCTGGAGTCGATGACGACCAATTCGCGCCCTACGCGCGCCGAAGCCTCGGATGTGGCTAACGCGATCTTCGATGGATCGGATGCGGTCATGCTGTCGGCGGAAACGGCCTCGGGCATGTATCCCGTCGAGGCGGTGCAGATGATGGCCCGCATCATCATGGCGGCCGAGCAGAACCGCGAGTTTCAGGCTGCCGGCAGCCGCGAACCGTACCGCGTTTCCTCCGAGATCGACGAGTTCACTGACGCGCTGGCCGGCGCCGCCAACTACGCCGCGCAACAGCTCGAAGCCAAGTTCATCATCGTCTTCACGCAGACCGGATTCGCGGCGCGGTTGATGTCCAAGTTCCGCCCGAAGCAGCCAATCATCGCGCTGACGCCATCGACCTGGGTGGCGCGGCGGATGAACATTCTGTGGGGCGTGCAGCCGTTCGTCCTGCGCGACGTCGGCGAATATCACGAGCAAATCGTCGATCGCGTCGACGACTTCCTGCTCAGCCGTGACATCGTCGTCCCCGGAGATCGCTTGGTCATCCTCATGGGATCTCCGATCTATCAGCGCGCAAAAACGAATCTGCTTCGCGTCCATCGCGTGAAGAGCTAAACGGGAGTCGGGAGTCGGGAGTCGGGGGTCGAAGCAGTTATTCGATCCGCGCTCCGGTCTCACGTAAGGTGACGTATCAGACCATTGATTACGAGAAGAACGTCGTCGGATTGATCGATCAGTCGCTTCGCCTCTTCTCCTGAAAAATAATTCAGAGCTTCCGCGATGGTGATCTGCGTCTGCAACTCGAAGGCTGATGCTCGTGCTCGAATGACGAACTGTCGAAAGTCTCGCTTCGTGTCGCGGCCCCGGCCTTCGGCGATGTTGGAAGGCACCGATATCGCCGCACGACGCATCTGCGCCGTGAGGCCATACAGCTCGTGACGCGGAAACGATTGTGTTGCGGCGTAGGTGTCGGTCGCAAGACGCATGGCTTTCCTCCAAGCGTGCAGCCGCCGGTAAATACTTTCGCTCATGGTGGTCGTGTGGTGTTGCGGAGAGAAGATGCGCGCGCCAAGCGGCGCCGTGTGGGAGCGACGAGTGTACCTCGGCGGAGAAGATCAACAACAGCGCTGTAGGCTCCGACCCCCGACCCCCGACACCCGAGCCCGCCACTTGGAACTTCCTCACCGAAACCTCACGTTCCCCCATTTGACTCGCGGCAAACGACTCCTTAGACTCGCTTGCCGGGAAACGAAGGAGGGAGCCTATGCGCCGACTGCGTGCGATTGCGATTGCGACTACCGCCATCGTCATCCTCGCTGTCCCTGCGCAATCTGAAGTCCCGCTTCCTGCCTTTCTGCAGGTTCTTGGCAACGTCACCAGCTCCACGCGTCCTGTCGGCAACGCGCTCGTCATCGCGCTCAATCTGAACAGTCTCGACGCGATCCAGACCTTCAGCGCCAGCGACGGATCGTTCTCGCTGCCGCAGCTTCCTGCCGGCGTCTACAAAATCGTGGCGATGAAGTACGGTTTCGCGCCAGCCATCGAAACCATCGTCCCGACCAAGAAAGATCATCGTCTCAGGCTGAAGATGGAGGCTGAGAAACAGTCGCGCGGCACCAATCAGCAGATGTGGGAAATCCGCGCCTCGCTTCCTCCGGACGTCCTGCGCGAGATCGACATGGTCATGACGCCGCCGCCCGATCCGATCGGTCCGGTGGCCACCGCCGCCTACGAAATGCCGCGTTTCCGCGGCGACATGATGTCGATGACGGGGATGTCGACCGGCCCGACCTCCGCCTCCGGTCCCGCCTTCGCCCAGACCGCCCTCGGGCTGCAGAGCCGCATTGGTAACAATTGGCAGCTCGGCTTCCGCGGCAACCTGCACCGGGTCGAGGATCCAACGGACAACGACTCGTTCGGAACTCCCGTCGCGCAAGCGAGTGCGGCGCAGATCGAATTGCGCTCGTCGCCGACCGATTCGTACAAGCTCGCGTCGACCCGTTCGTGGTGGCGCTATCGCGATGACGTTCCGGACGATTCGCACGAGGCCGGCATCCGTTCCCACAATTTCGAATGGGAGCACGGCGACTCGCGCGTGCAGGTGCGCTACCTCGCGCAGCAGAACCTGTTTGCCGCGACACCGGGCTCTGACCTCATCGAGATCAACGGCGGAACGAGCGTCATTCAGACCCGCCGCAACGAAGTCGGCGTGTCGTTGCGGGTGACGCAGGAAAGCCTGCGCAGCACGCAAGGTGCGGTAACGGCACCGACGCTTCGCACCGCCGATCTCACCGCGAACGCGAAGTTTGAAGTCGTTCCGGCCTTCACCGTCGATTACGGGATGTCCAGCCGCGTCGGCCTGTACGGCACCGAATGGGCGCCGCGCACTGGCGCAGAAATCAAGCTCGGAAAAGACACGGCTCTCGTGATCACCGGAATGTACAAGGTCGTCGATGCGATGCACCAGAACACGCTGCCCAGCGTCATCGTCTGGTCCGACGACTCGCGCCTTTTGCCGCACTACTCGTACTCGGCGGGCATCGTTTCGGGCGACACGGCCCACGAGCATTTCAGCATCGTCGGCAGCGTCAGCGCTGCCGACACGCCGCTGCGCATCGTCTTCACCGACGGTCTCGAACATTTCTGGGATGGCCTCTACATCGACGCCGGCGATATTCGCCGCGACGTCCGGCTCGCCTACCGCAAAGAGCTAGGCAGCCGCTTCCTGCTGGACGTTTCATCGATGGCCGGCACTGCCACGCCGGGTCACACCTCCGTCAACGCCCACGGCACCGACAAGCTGTACGTCGCGGGCGATGTCGAATCCACCTTCTCGCCGACGCGCACCACCGTGGCCGTCTCCTACCGCCAGATCCAACAGCCGCAGCCCAATGGCGGCGACGCCTATCGCACGCATCGTGTCGACGTCCGCCTCGCGCAATCGCTTCATCTCCCGCTCGACCTCAAAGTCCTCCTCGGCATCGAGCTGGCCCGCTCCGAAAACTCCCGCATCCTCCTCGATGCGCTCGACGCCGACGGCAGCACGCGCCGTTACATCGGCGGCCTCGCGGTCAACTTCTAGCGCGACTTTTCGCCGGCTACGCTGCCGACGAGAGAGTTACTTCAGCCCGGGCTGGATCTTCTCGACGAGCTTCTCGAAGCGCATCGAGATCCCCTTCGTTACCACGATCTGCTTGAGGTAATTGAGCGACGTGATCGCGGCGGGGAGGCCGGAAATGGCGGCGGGGATCGAGGCCAGGCGTCCCGCGAGCTGCACCGTTTTGTCCGCTACGCTGTAGTCCTGCGACATCAGATCGGCGCGGGCCTGGCCGTTGTAGGCGATCGTCAATAAATAGATGTCGGCGATCAGCTCGCGGAAGCGCATCTCGCTGCCCCAGGCGAAGCAATCGCCGCTGCGGATGTTCTCCAGGAACTCCGAGGTGGTCTCGCCCTTTGACACCGTGTGAACCTTGGCCACGTGCTTGAGCGTGTGCGCGTCCGAGCCGCCGATCATCGAGGCGTGGCGGCCGCCCTTCTCCACCGTGTTCACGAGCTGCTGCACCATCTTGTTGTGGAACGACGCCATCGCGCCGTTCATCGCCTCGAAGATGTCGAACATCTCCAGCAGCTCGGCGATGTAGTGCGCGGCCACGTTCTTCATCCGATAGTTCTGGAAGAGATGATTCACGCCGAAGATCATCCGCTGCGACTTCATGTACGGGACCATCTCGCGGATGTTGGGCCGCAGCCGCTGGATCTCCCGATGCTGCGCCTCGTTCAGGCCCCAGACGCCGACGTGGATGCGCTGGCCGGTCTCGGGGAAGTACGTCTCGACCTCTTCGCCGATGAAAAAATCGGTCATGTCGGGATACTTGTTGAGAAGGTACAGTGCGCCGTCGATGGAGTCGTGATCGGTGAGCGTCACGTACGACATCCCGCGCTCTTTGGCGATGTGGTAGACGTCCTCGGGGTTGTTGTAGCAGTCGCGAGTGTTCGCGCGGCGGAAGTACTTGAACACCGAAAAACGGCTGTGGCAGTGCAGATCGGCTCGCTTGATCGTTGGATCCGCGAGGATCTGCGCCGTGGCCGTATCGTTCATCGAGTTTGCAGTAGTCTCAGAAATGATTGCTCAACCTGTCTGCGTTTTTCCTACAATTCGCGTGCCGGTGAGGATGAGCACGGAAGTGTAGCTCACGCCGTGAACGCCAAATGGCCACGATCAACCGAAAGCCGCCGAATATCAACGCATCCGAGTGGATGGACGAGGACGTTCCGAAGAGCCTCCCCATCATCCCGCTCGTTTCGTCGGTCCTCTTTCCGAACGGCGTGCTCTCGCTGCAGGTCGGCATCGACCGCAACGTGCGCCTGCTCAAGAGCCTCGGCGACGACCAGAACCTGATCGCCGCGTTCTGCCAGAAGAGCGGCGACAAAGAGAACCCACGCGCCGAGGACCTCTCGCCGATCGGCGTGCTCGCCGCGATCGTGCAGCGTCTCCCATTGTCATCGGATCGCTACCAGGTCTTCCTGCAGGGACGTCAGCGTGTCGAGCTCGTGCAGATGCTGCAGAGCGAGCCGTATTTCGAGGGCATGCTGCGCGAGATCGTGCCGCGTGCGGTTCCGAAGAGCGTCAAGACCGAAAACCTCATGAACAAGGCCATGTCGCTCTTCGAGAAGCTGGTCGAGAGCGACTCCAAGTATTCGAACGAACTGCTGAACATTCTGCGGATGAACATGAGCGAGGGGCCGGACACCTTCGCCGACCTGCTCTCATCGTTCGTGAACTTTCCGCTCGAAGAAAAGCAGCTCCTGCTCGAGACCGTGAATCCGGTCGAGCGCCTCGAACTGCTCATCGACTGGATCCAGCGCGATCTCGGCAAGGCCACGTTTGACAAGGAACTGCAGCGCACCATTCAGAGCGCGATCGATCGCCGCGAACGTGAGACTTATCTTCGCGAACAGCTTCGCGTGATCCAGGACGAACTCGGCGACACGAACAGCTCCGAGCGCGAAGCCGACACGTATCGCGACCGCGTCGAAACGCTTCCGATCGCCGAGGAGCACAAGCAAACGTTGCGGCGCGAGGTGAATCGCTTCGGACAACTGTCGCCGTCATCGAGCGACTACTCCGTCATCAAAGGCCACCTCGACACCGTCTTCCAGATTCCGTGGGCGGAGAAGACCGAAGACCGGCTTGATCTGGTCCGCGCCGAGGAGATTCTCGAAGAACGCCATCACGGACTGGAGAAGGTCAAAGAGCGCGTCCTCGAGTTTCTGGCCGTGCTCAAGCTCAAGGGCGATCTCAAGGGACCGATCCTTTGCTTCGTCGGACCGCCCGGCGTCGGCAAGACGTCCCTCGGCGCGGCGATCGCGGACGCGCTCGGGCGCAAGTTCGTGCGCATGGCCGTCGGCGGCGTCACCGACGAATCGGAGATCCGCGGGCATCGCAAGACGTACATCGGCGCCATGCCGGGGAAGTTGATCCAGAGTTACATCCAGGTCGGCGTCAACAACCCGCTGATCATGATCGATGAGATCGACAAGATCGGGAAGGACTACCGGGGCGATCCTGCCTCGGCACTTCTCGAAGTGATGGACCCGAAGCAGAACGTCGCCTTCGTCGACCGCTACCTCGAGATTCCATTCGATCTTTCGCACACGCTCTTCATCAGCACCGCGAACATGCTCGACACGATTCCGAGCCCGTTGCGCGATCGGATGGAAGTGATCCGCCTGTCGGGCTACACCGAACGCGAAAAGCTGGAGATTGCGAAGAAGCATCTGATCCCCGATCTCCTCGAAAATCACGGCCTCACTGCCGCTCACGTCACGATCAGCGACGACGCGCTGCTGATGGTCATTCGCGACTACACCGCCGAGGCCGGCGTGCGCAATCTCGAGCGCAAGCTGGCCACGATCCTCCGCAAGATCGCCCGCAAAGTGGCCAGCGGATCGGAGGAGGATTCCTACACGGTGGAGAGTGCTGACATGGAGTCGTACCTCGGGCTTCCGTCGTACGAACACGAATTCGCGGAACGGCATCCCGAAGTCGGCGTCACGACCGGACTGGCCTGGACGCAGTTCGGCGGCGAGATCATGTTCATCGAAGCGACGCGCATGGCCGGCAGCGGACGCACCACCGTGACCGGCCAGCTCGGCGATGTCATGCGCGAGTCGGTGACCGCGGCATATTCGTACGTCCGTTCGAAAGCGAAGGACCTCGACATCGACGACAAGAAGTTCACCGAGAACGACATCCACATTCATTTCCCGGCAGGGGCGATTCCGAAAGATGGACCTTCCGCCGGCGTCGCCATCGCCACCTGCATCGCCTCGGTCATGGGAGACCGGCCGGTGCGGCACGATGTCGCGATGACCGGGGAGATCACCCTTCGCGGTAAAGTGCTCTCCGTCGGCGGAATCAAAGAAAAAATCATGGCGGCGCAGCGGGCGAACATCAAGACCGTGGTGCTGCCGGAAGGGAATCGCAAGGACCTCACCGAGGTGCCGGACGAAGTGAAGAAAGGATTGAACTTCATCTTCGCCGAGCGCGTCGAGAGCGTCTGGAAAGAGACCCTGATTCCGTTGGTGATGGCCCGTCCCAGCAGCCGCAAGTACGACGACGCCGAGTACAAAGCCGAACATCAGAGCGACCGGCCAGAACAACGATGAGCGAGACAAACAAAGGCGGCTGGCTGGATAACATCCTCTTCGCCGCGCTGGTGGTCGTCGTCTTCGGCGTCAGTACCTACGTCTGCTTCAATTTTTTCATCCGAGGGCGTTCGGTTTCGACACCGAACCTGGTCGGGCGCACGCTTACGAATGCGAAGGCAGTCTGCTCCGACCTCGGCGTCAGTCTCGTCGTCGATCCGGGCACGCGCAACTCGGACAAGATCGCCACCGGCAACGTGGTCTGGCAAAACCGGACGCCGGGCGCGACGAATCTCGTCAAACGCGGTACGGATATTCACGTCGAGTTGAGCGCCGGGCCGCTCGTGTTGCAGGTGCCTGACCTCACCGGCCAGTCATCGCGCACCGCGCTTCTCCGCCTGGGGCAGTTGAATCTGAAGCTCGACAGTGTGGCGCATGTCGAGAGCGCGTTGCTTCAGGGGATCATTGCCGAGGAACCGCCAAAGGGGACGGTGGTCGCGGCGCAGACGAAGGTGTCGCTGCTGGTCGGCGAGCAAGCGTCGCCGCTCCCGTACGTGATGCCGGACCTGATCGACAAGCCGCTCGACACGGTTCGGCCGGCGCTGGAAAGCCACGGGCTTGCCGTCTCGAACGTGAAGTTCGAGTCGTATCCGGGTATCGCGGACGGCATTATCATTCGCCAGTTTCCGCTGCGCGGCTCGTCCGTCAGCGGCCGCGATCCGATCACGGTCGTCGTCAGCCGCCAGGCGGAAGGCGGCATCATCGAGCAGCCGGCCGCGGCCGCGCCCACAGCCACCCAATGACCAACATTCAGATCGCGCCGTCGCTCCTTTCCGCCGACTTTTCGAAGCTCGGCGATGAATTGCGCGACATCGAGGCCGGCGGCGCGGACCTCGTGCATCTCGACGTCATGGACGGACATTTCGTTCCGAACCTGACCATCGGCCCTGCCATCGTGAAGTCGTGCCGTGCGCAGACGAAGCTGCCCTTCGATTGCCATCTGATGATTTCCGAGCCGCAGCGCTACATCGACGCGTTCCTCAAAGCGGGCGCGAACATGATCTCGATCCATCAGGAAGCCGAGCCACATCTCCAGCGCGCGTTGCAAATGATCCGCGACGGCGGCGCGAAGGCGGGCATCGCCATCAATCCCGCCACGCCGGCGGAATCGCTGAGCACGGCCATCGAGTTCTGCGACTTTGTCCTGGTGATGACGGTCAATCCCGGCTTCGGCGGGCAAAAATTCATCGAACCTGTTGTGGGCAAGATCCGTCACATAGCGCAGATGATCAGAGAGAGAGGCGTCGCAGTCGACATCGAGGTCGACGGCGGCATCGACGCGGCCACAGCGCCGCTGGTAGTAGCCGCCGGCGCGCGCATCCTCGTGGCCGGATCGGCCGTCTTCGGACAGCCCGACCGCAGAGCGGCAATGGAAGCGATCCGGAACAGCGTTGTGGCTCAGACGTAGTGGATTAGTAGATTAGTAGATTAGTGGATTCGTAGATCAGTGGGTCGCAGGCCGGCCGGTGGAACGGAGGAGCAGTTTTCCTAATCCACTGATCGACTAATCGACTAATCCACTGATTCACCGGAGGAATTTTGAAAAAGACATTGACCCTGATCGCGATCCTCGCGGTCGCGCTCGCCGGTTGCCGGCATACGTTCCGCGGCAAGTCAGACGCCACGGGAAGCAGCAGCACCACGCGCTCGTCGCTGCGCACGAGCTTCGATCCAACGCTGATGAAGATGAGCAAGGAACAGGTGTTCCAGCTCGGCGAGGATCAGTTCGCGAAGAAGAAGTACGCGAAAGCGCGCCAGTACTACTCCCACGTTTACGAGACGTATCCGAACGATCCCCTCGGCCGCCGCGCGCTGCTCCGCGTTGCGGACGCGTACTACGAGCAGGGCGATGCGGTGAATCTCGTCGAGGCGCAGTACAAGTATCGCGATTTCATCAACCGCTATCCCGGCAGCGACCGCGCCGACTACGCGATGCTGCAGATCGCCATGTGTTCGTACAAACAGATGGAGCGCCCGGACCGCGATCAGCAGAAGACTCGCGAGGCGCTGGAGAAGTTCAATGACGTCCTGAAGACCTATCCGCGCAGCCCGCTCCGTCCGGAGATCGATAAGCGGTATCAGGATGTGCTCGACCGTCTGGCCAAGCACGATCACATCATCGCCCGCTACTACATCAAGCGCCGCAGCTACAACGCGGCCGTGCAGCGGCTGAACGGAATCGTCGAGCTCTATCCGAACTACCGCGAGCGCGACGGCGTCTTCTTCGACCTCGGCACCGCGCTGTCGGGTCTCGGACGCACGGCCGAGGCGCGGCTTTACTTCGATCGCGTCGTGACGGAGTATCCGCAGAGTCCCTATGCCGGCAAGGCGAAACAGAAACTCGGGACGATGAAGACAGCATGAAGCGATCGGCGGCATTCGTTCTCCTGGTGTTGCTGACGGCCTGCGCGACGAAGAAGGCCGACGAGAACGATGTGCCGTCGCTGGTGCCGCCGGCGGAAACTTCATCCGCGGCGAACGCTGCCTCGGATGCGCGTCTCGCGGAGATGCAGACGTCGATGACCGAGCTGCTCGAACGCATCGACGTGCTCAACGCGCGTATCGCACGGCTCGAGTCCGCGCCGCCATCGGAGACGCGCGTGGCTGTGCAGCAGCCGCCGCGAGTTGTCGAACCTGCGCCCCGCCCGGCGCTGGAGCCGGCTCCCGTCCCTCAACCCACGCCCGTTCGCGCGACGCCGCCGGTGAGCGGACCGTTGCAAAACGCTGCGATCGCTGACAACTACCGCGGCGCGCTCATCCTCTACGGCAAAGGCCGCATGGCCGATGCACGCGCCGCACTCCAGCAGGTCTTCGATGCCGATCCCTCCGGCGAGCTGGCTGACAACGCGCTCTACTGGATCGGCGAGACGTACTACGCCGCCTCCGACTTCACGAACGCGATGCGCGCCTACGAGCGCGTGACGAAGGAGTATCCCGAACAGAACAAAGCGCCTGACGCCATGTTCAAGATCGGACTCACCTTCGAAAAAACCGGC
>JAFAOU010000021.1 GCA_019247495.1 Acidobacteriota bacterium | reverse complement strand
GAATGTGTACGGCGCACGGAACCCGCTGCCGTCGATGATCAGCTCCGCTCCGGCGGGCAGTGCCGTCGGCGAGATGTGCGTGATCTGCGGCGTGTTGTCGAGAACCGTGAAAATCGGACCGGTCGTCGACATCCGGCCGAGGACGTCAGTGACGTTGACGCTGACGCTGCCCGGCGGCAGGGACGGAACGAGCGCGACGTGCGCATCGGGCGCGGAGCTGACCGAAGTCCCGGCGGCGGGGCCGAAGGTGATCGCGTCATTGGTCCGGAAGTGCACGCCGTGGATCGTCACCTGCTGTCCCGGCGCGGCCGCTAGCGGATCGACCGAGGTGATGAGCGGCGCCGGATCATCGCCGGCGATGTACGTGAACGCGTTGTTCAGTGCCACCTCGGAGGCGCCGCTGCAGCGGAGGGTGACGCCGACCGCACCGGCAGCATGGCGCGGGGTGGAAGCAACGAGCGAGGTCGATCCTTCGATCGTCACGCCGCGCGCGGCAACGCCATCAAAGAACGGCCAGCAATCAGCCATGAAGCCGTGGCCCGTAATGCGCACCAGCGTCCCGCCGCTCATCGAGCCGCTGCCCGCCGAGACGGCCGAAAGCGCGATCGGCGAAGCTTCGAGCACGAGGCCCGAGAGGACTGACGATGCCGATCCCAGTCCGGACGGAGCGGTGATCAACAGCGACAACGCGCCGCCGGTAAGTCCGTTGACGGCGATGTCGCCGCCGGTGATGGGATCGATGACGACGTTCGACGGCACGTCGATCGTGCGCGTGAGCGCGGAGAGAGTGAACGACGCCGCTGCGCTCAGCGGCGATGCGGTGACGTGGACGTGGACCGTCTGGCCCGCCGTTACAGTCAGCGACGCGGGATCAAACGTGAAGCTGATCGTCGAAGCAGACGCGTGCGTCGTCACCGGAATGCTGTACGTCACGCTCGGGCATGATTGCCGCGTGAAGCTAATGTGCGTCGTGCACGGGGCCGACAGCGCCATCACCGGAATGGTGGAAATCGAAGGTTGATTCGGAACGTACGGCGTGTTGACCGTCGCAGGAACGCTGATGCAGTTGTCAGCGGCCGTCAGCTGAAGCGTCTCGTTGGCTCCGGCGTACGTCGCGACCTCCACGCTCACGTTCTGCGTGCTGCCCGCGGCGATATCCGGCATGGAGGGCGTGACGATCGGCTGAACGTTGAGCCACGTGTTGAGATCGACGTACATCTTGTCGTTTGCGGCATTCGGATCGGAATTGGTTGGTGAGGAAACGGTCGCGAACGGCTGGACCGAGTTCGGGCAGAAGAGCGACAGCCGCTGCACGTGCATCGTAACCGTGGCATTCGCGCCGCTGGCGATCGTGTCCAGCCGGCAGTACGTGGAGCCTTCACCCTCGCCGCCGACGACGTGGTTGCAGCCTTCACCCTGACTCGCCTCGACAGTGACGCCATCCCAGATGTTGATCTGCCAGGTGACGGCCGTGACGTCGCCCGGGCCGTGATTCGCGATCTGGAACGTGATGGTCCCCGTGTCTCCGATGTGAATCGTCGATGGCGCGGATGTGATCGTCACGCCGAGGTCGGCGTTCGTCGACGCGGCATCGTCGTTGAGAATCGTGCCGGTACCGTCGGCCTGCGCGATCGTCGCGTTGTCCGCACCGAAGAGATGGACGGTAAACGTTTCGGTTGGCTCGTCGAGGAAGTCAGCATGAACCATCACGGTGATGGTTTTCAGCGTTTCACCGGGCGCGAACGTCAGTGTGCCGGACAGACCGTCGTAGTCGCCTTCAAATGACTGGGTTGCCGTACCGGCCACCGTGGCGTACTGCACGCGGACGATGCTGGCGCTCGGTGCGGAGAGCGTCACGTTGAACGGGAAGGGCGTCAGGTCATAGCTGTTGAGGAACGGCTGCGCGTAGCCGCTACCTTCTGCCACCTCGGCGTTGTCGATCGAGAGCGATTGGGCGCGTACATCGCCGGCGAAAGCTGCGAAGAGTGTCAGGACGGCGACTGCCGCAGCGGCTCGAATGGAAGTCATGAGGATCCCCCTGGTCATTGACAACGGGTGCAGCACTTCGTTTACATCTTCCGCCAGTACGACGGTAAGGTTATTGTCGATGCTGACATTCCGTCGCGTTGGCTGTCCGCATTGTCTCGCCGAACGAGTCTCTACGATAAGTTTCTTGTGCACCGGCTCGTGTGACGTTCCGCACGTGCCTGCGACCTCTCCTCCTGCGCTATCCTTTCTTGCCACCAGAATCGGGAGAGATCACTCATGACCGTGCAGGCGTCGCCGTCGTCGCTCGAGCGGGAGCTCGAGTATCGGAAGAAGCTCACCGGGATCACCAATCAGATCAACGCAGCGGAGTCCATCCCGCACATTCTGATGACGCTCAAGGACAAGATCCTCGAGCTGCTCGATGCCGAGCGGCTCACGATCTACGCCGTCGATACCAAGAACCAGGAGCTGTACTCGATGACCAAGGTCGGCGACATGCCGAAGGAGATTCGAGTTCCCAAATCCTTTTCGTCGATCGCCGGATTCACCGCGCTCGCGCGCAAGACCATCAACATCAAAGACGCCTACGACGCCGCGGAGCTGGGGAAGTTCCACGCCAATCTGCGCTTCGATCAGCGCTGGGACAAGCAGACCGGTTTCCGCACCAAAGCCGTCCTGGCGGTGCCGATTCTTTTCGAGAAGTACTTGCTCGGCGTCGTCCAGCTCATCAACAAACGGCACGGCGTCGCCTTCACCGCGCAGGACGAGGATGCCGCCGAGGAGATCGGACGGATTCTCGGGATCGCGTTTTACAACCAGCATCGCGCCACGCGGCAGACCAAGCCCTCGCGCCTCGGCGCGCTCGTCGACAAAGGCGTCATCTCCGAGAAAGACATCGAGGCCGCCGTCTCCAGCGCGCGCGTCAACAACTCCACGATCGAGAAAGTGCTGATCGAGGATCACAACGTCCCGAAAGAAGAGCTGGGGAAATCTCTCGCTGCGTTTTACAGCACGAGCTTTTTCTCCTACGACGGGACGCAGACGATGCCGCAGGAGTATCGCGATCGCGTGCCGGCCGACATGTGGAAAAAATACGTCTGCGCGCCGATCGAGCGGCGGCCGGGTGTGCTCGTCATCGCCGTCGATGATCCGCACGACCTCACCCGCCTCGACGCCATTCGCGCCATGAACCTCTCGCCGCGCTACGACTTCTGGGTCGGCATGAAGCACGAGATCCTGGCGTACATCGGCGCGTCGTACGGCGAGGCCGAGGAGACGACGACCGACAGCGCCGACCTCACCAAGATTCTCGACTCCCTCGGCGAGGGTGAAGTCAGCGCCGAGGACGAAGAGCGCGACAAGGACGAGATCGACGAAACCGATTCGGGCATCGTCAAACTCGCCAATCAACTCATCCTCGAAGCGGCAGCGCGCGGCGCCTCGGACATCCACATTGAGCCCGACGGGTCGAAGAATCCGTGTCTCATCCGCATCCGCATCGACGGCGATTGCGTCAAGTTCATGGAGATCCCCGGCCTGCACCGCAACGCGCTCGTGCAGCGCCTCAAAATCATGGCCAAGCTCGACATCTCCGAGCGCCGCAAGCCGCAGGACGGCAAGATCCGTTTCAAGTCGCCGAAAGGAATCGTCGAA
>JAFAOU010000020.1 GCA_019247495.1 Acidobacteriota bacterium | reverse complement strand
TGTGACGCAGTCGGGTCTGATGATCTCCAGCGCATATCCGATCTGCGCGCGAGCCAATGGCGGCAGCGTCCTCCACCTCCTCGGCGGCGGCTTCGCCTCCGGCGCGGCGGTGACGATCGGGGGCACGCCCGCGGCGAACGTGACCGTAATCGACGCCTGGCATATCGACGTCGCCCTTCCCCCGCTCGCGCCGGGATGGGCCACGATCGTCGTGCGGAACACGACCGGCGAAAGCACCACGGCGACGAACGCCGTCACTGGCTACTCGCCGCTTGATCCCGACGGATGTCCCGTCGGTCCACGGCAGCGTTCCGTGCGGCCATGAACGTAGCGCGATAGCGGCGCCTACGTTGGCAGAGTTGATAGCGTCATGACCGCCAAACCGCGCGCCGTCGTCATACTCGCCGCCCTGAGCCTCTTCGCAGCGTGGGCGGGCAATGCTCACGCGCAGCTGCCATCGATTTCCATCGACGATGCGGAGTTACCGGAGGGCAGCGCCTACACCAAGGCCGTCACCTATGACGTGACGCCGTTCCCCTTCACCGTGACGCTCTCCGCTCCAAGCACGCAGACTGTCACGGTCCAGTACAAAACAACTCCCGGCACGACAATGCCGTATCAATATGACACCGACTACAATGGTGTCGCGGGCGTTCTCACCTTTGCGCCCGGCGAAACAGAGAAAACGATTACCGTTTCCGTCTTCGCAGACTTCTGGGACGAGCCGACCGAAGCCTTCAACGTCGAGCTCTCCAATGCGTCCAATGCCACCATCGCGCGCGACATCGGCATCGGCACCATCCTCAACGATGACCCTCCTCCCACGAGCTCCGATCTGGTGATGACGATGATTTCGCCAAAGGCGACAATCCACATCGGCGAAGATGCCACGCTTACGTTTCAGATCACCAATAACAGCCCCGACGATGTAAACGGCATCTATTTCGAGATTCAGGACGAAGCGGTGACCGCGGAAGCCAGCCAGGGACCCGGATGCCTTCGTTCTACGGGCGGCGAGGGGTCAGGCGGCTCCGTCTGCGCCCTCAATACGATCGCCAGCGGTGCGACTGCCACTGTGACCGTCACCGTGCATTCCCTGGGTCTTTACTGCCCGGAACTACAGTTTGTTTACCAGTGGCCCCGGGCTGCCGCATTTTCGCGTGTGAATAATGATCCGAACCGGACGAACGACACGTTCTCGGAAATCCACTACAGCGATTGGGTAGACGTTCAGCCGATCGTAATGCCAGCGACGCTGGACCTCGCCGTCGGAAGCGCGAAGGAGTTCAGCGTTCAGGTCAGGACCTCCAGTGGCGAGACGCTCGACGTGTCGGCGGACGACGATTGCATCAGTGTTCCGCCGGCGGTGACGACGTCCTCGACGTCCCCATTCACCGCAACGATTCCCGTTACCGCGATCTCGGGGCCATGCGCCGCTCATGTCGTCTTCAACCGGCATTCCTGCAGCACTACGTATCGCGTGCCGGTCACCACGCACGCGCTTTCGGGCCCCGTCGCTTTCACGTTCGATCCTTCGTCACCGTCAGTGACGGCCGGCCAGACGATCCACGTTCACGTCAACGCCTCTCCGCTAAGTCAACCTGTGACGTTCAGCACTTTGGCGTTGACGCGAACGATCGAAGTCCCGTCGAGCGTGGTCATCGATCCGGTCACCGGCGGAGACATCGCCATCACAGGACTTTCCGGCGGAGCGTTCTCGGTGATGGTCAGCGCTCCGCCTGCCCTCGGATCGACGACATCAACACTTTCCGGCCAGGTGCTCGATGTATCACCCTCGAGCGGTTTGTCCGCGGTCGCTCCCAACAGCGGATCGACGAATGGCGGAACGCTCGTGCGCCTGACCGGCAGCGGCTTTGCGCCCGATTGCTGGTCGTTCTTCGATAACCTCGCGGCGCACAACGTCGTCATCGAAGGAACGACTTCGCTTGTCGCCGCGACGCCGCGACACGGCGCCGGTACGGCCGGCATCGCGCTGCGCTGCAGCGGTGCCGCCGATTCGTTGCTGAACAACGCGTTCACATTCATCGCAGCGATGATCCGGCGCCGTTCATCACCTCAGTCGATCCACTCTCTGCCGCGCCGGGACAGCAGGTGGCGATCCACGGCCTGCACTTCAGGACCAATGACGCGATCACCTTCGGCCCCGCCGCCGGGACTTTGGTCAGTTCCGCGCCCGATGCGCACGTGTCGCTCGTTCCGTCCCTGCCGCCGGGCAGCGTCAGCGTCAACGTCACCGACGTCCTCGGCCGGATGTCGACGACCGGTCCGATTTTCACGGTTCTCGACAACACGCCGCAGATCACGCACATCTCGCCGACGGCACTGCCCGCCGGAGCGGAGCTGATCATCGACGGCAGCGGGTTCCGTGCGCCGTACACATTC
>JAFAOU010000002.1 GCA_019247495.1 Acidobacteriota bacterium | reverse complement strand
CGCGGAAAACTGCTGGCGATCTCCGACTCGCGCCACGGCGGCGCGGCTGGCGGATATTAGGGCATTTTCTATCGATGGGTAGGGAAATGGCGAAGCGCGGCCTCTCTTACTTAGAGAGGAGTGATTATGAGAATTGTCCGTGGTCTTTCCCTTTCGTTGCTTTGTGTCACCGCGCTCACGATCGTGGGGTGTAAGGCAGAGAAGACGTCGAACGTCGACGCGACTGCCAGTTCGGCGTCGGCTGAATCGACGACAGCCACATCGACGACGACGGCGCCCGCAGCTGTTTCCGCCCTGGTCGCAAGCCCCGCGACCGTCGTCAAACCCGTTCCAATGCCCAATCCGCACATCCCCGGTTACAACTTCCCGGAGCCCGAGCCGACGATCATCGGCTGGACGCAAACAAACAACCAGAAAGCGATCAACCTTCACGGATGGGGCTTGTGGACTGCTCTGACCGAGGAAACGACGCCGGGCGGTATGCGCGTCTTTGAAACGTGGGCGGCTCCGGATGATCTGTTCACTGCGAGCGCCACGCCTTCGCCGATGGCCGTGGAGCAGACTCCGCGACTCACACATCGATTGAAGCAACCGCGCCAGTTCGAGCACGGCGGCCGGAAGCTTTTGCTGGCGTCGCCTGCCGCTACCACCAACCCCTTCAGCATTCAGGTGCTGGTCAAGTACGACCCGACGGCCGCCACTCACATCACAACCAACAATCTCTTCTCGGCGTCAAACCTCACCAGCATGCTGAACGCGGGGAAGGCGGCTGTTCCCGACTTTCCGAACCCGGCCATCTCCCTCAAGCCGGTGTATTACCCGCTGACTACGACGCCTGGCGGCGGACAACGCTACTTCATCCTTCCGACGTGGCCCGGATCGCCTGCGCTGACCTTCAACAGCGCGAAGAACATGTGGGTGTCGAAGCCGTTCCCGAACTCGCTGTGGAAGCAGTGCGTGTGGATCGACATCCAGGCGAAAGGCAAAGGCACCGGCACGGGCGTCGATACGACGTGCGCCTCCAACGGCTCATCCCGCACGCCGGCGAACACGTACAGCGTCGATGACTTCATCCACTTCCAGATGACGGCCGCGGAAGCCGCTGCTGCGAATCCGCCCGCGCAGGCAGGCGATTACGCGGTGCTCGTCGCCATGCACGTAACTTCGCGCGAGATCACGCGCTGGACGTGGCAAACGTATTGGTGGGTTCCGAATCCCGACAATCCGACCGCGCCTAGCTCGGCGGCCATCGCCGCCGACCGGCCGTCGCAACTCACGGGCGCTCCGCGCAATTACGCGCACTGCACCGGCTACGATTTCGCGAATCCGGCCACGCCGCTGACGGGCGGCAACAACAACGGGCAATCGATCTACTGCTTCAATCCGTACCTCGAGGCGCCGTTCTCACCGCCCGTTCTGCCCGACTCCATCCCCGGAAATACGATGAACGCCGGCAAACCGGTCAAGACGCCGAACGACGTCGGCGCGCAGACGAACTGCATGAGTTGTCACGGGCAGGCCAACTGGAATCCCAACAACGTGGCGAATGCGCCCGATTACACGGGCGACCGCTACATCGACATGAACTCGCCGCAGTTCAAGGGAACCCTGAAAGTCGACTTCCTCTGGTCGATTCCGGGCAACGCGCACTGACGGCAGACGCGAACCAACGCCGGCCTCGCCTCGGGGCCGGCGTCTTAACGCGTCATCCGCCGCACGCCGTTCGGCGTTGCGATCAGCGCCTCGGAGGCTTCCGTCGGAAAGAAGCCCGTCTCGACGACGCCGGCAAGTTGTCGAATCTCCGCGACGACATCGGCGATGTCCGTTTGCGCCGGCAGGAGCACGTCGAGGATGCGATGACCTTCATCCGTGATGCGCGGCTGGCCATCGCGAAGGCGGAGCACGGGATTCAATCCCATCGACGTGAAGCGCGCGTGCAAGACATCGAGCGCGAACGGCGTCACTTCAATGGGCAAAACTCCGACGCCGAGGCGGATGACGATTTTCGATTCGTCGGCGATGACGATGAATCGCTTCGCCTGCTGCTCCACGATTTTCTCGCGCAACAACGCACCGCCGCGGCCTTTGATGAGGCGGAGTTGCGCGTCGATTTCGTCCGCGCCGTCGATCGCGAGATCGAGCGGCGCGATCTCCGCTAACGCGAACAGCGGGATGTTCAACGACCTCGCCTGCTCCTCGGTCTGATTCGACGTACAGGTGCAGCGGATGTCGCGCAGCTCGCCGCGTTTCAATGCATCGCCGACCAACGTCACGAACTCCTTCGCCGTGCTCCCGGTGCCTAGGCCGAGGGACATGCCGCTGGAAACGAAACGGAGCGCCTCGCGCGCCGCTTCGATCTTCTGCTGCACGGCATCCATGACGCCGAGTGTATCCGTGACTACGTTCTTCGTGCGAGAGCAACCACAGCAAGCATCGCTGCCAACCTGGCCGAGCTGGGTCGGCGTGAGGAACTGCAGGTGTTGGGCGGAATGAGTGCAAGAGCCGCCGCTCTCGTGCCGTAGCGGTTGACGGGTCTCCTTCTTGCTGTGGCCAACCGCATGAAACCTGGATCGATTGCGATTGTTCTTCTGCTGGCCGCACTGCCTTTGTTCGCTGCGCCCGGTGCATTTACGCTCAGCGGCTCCGCGTTCTGTTCCGACGCCAATTCGGGTCAGCCTGGAGTTCATCTGGCGTGGACGACCTCTGCGAATGCGACGCAATACGATGTGTACATGGCCGGCCAGGATGCTCCTATCGGCTCGGTACCGGCGGGCGGGTCGAACACGTTCGATACCACCTACTTTGCGTCGATCTTCCAGACGCGCACCTATCACCTCATCGCCAAGGATGGTTCGGGCGGTACATCTACTTCGAACTCAGTCGATGTCTTCATCCCAGCGGACGTTTGTCCGCCCGGACCGTTCACCGTCTCCGGGAACGCCAGTTGCGACAGCGCAGCGCCGGCAGTCCATCTGAGTTGGGGCAGCTCGACCCAACAACCGACGTTCCGCGTCTTTCGCGACGGCTCCCAGATCAGCGGCGATCTCAACTGGACGAACCAAAGCTTTATCGACAAAGGCGTTGTTGCTGGACGCTCCTACACCTACACAGTGACCGCATCGAATGCCAGCAAAAGCACAACCACGCCTCCACTGAACATCACGATCTCGAGCACGATTTGCGGCGGCGGAACTCCACCACCTGGAGCGTTCTCCGCATCGGTGAGCGCGTTCTGCACGAACGGCACGCCGGGCGCGCGCGTGAACTGGACAGCGTCCTCCGGCGCAGCGTCCTATGTTGTCAATCGCAATGGCGCGACGGTGAGCGGGACGCTGCCGTCGGGAGCCACGTCCTTCGATGACACCTCTGCCCCTGCCGGTCAGAACAGCAGCTATGTCGTCGTGGCCTCAAATTCCGCCGGCAGCGCGACGGCAACGGCCGGTAACGTCGTCCCCTCCTGTCCACCATCCGCGTTCTCGCTGACGGCGACGGCTGCGTGCAGTGTGATCGCCTCGCCACCGTCGCCGGTGGTCACGCTCGACTGGTCGGCGGCGACGATGACGACCAACTATCTGATCATTCGCGACGGGATGCAGACCGGCGTCGTCAATGGGAACACCATGACCTTCACCGACACCGAAGCGATTGCGGGTCAGACCTACCAATACGTTGTTCGCGCTGTCGGTCCCGGAGGCAACACCGATTCCAATTCCGTGTTGCTGGCAATCGATCCAGCGATTTGTGGAGCGCCGCCCTCCTGCGAGCTCTCGTGCGCCGCGAATGTCCCGGCAACCGGAGTTACGGGCGGCGCCATTTCGTTCGCGCTGCTCCAAGCGCCCCCGTGCAGCCAGTTTTACGTGGTGTGGACCTTCGGCGACGGGACAAACGCGAGAGAGCTCACGCAAACCCACGTCTACGCCATCCCGGGAATCTATCAATGGAACGTGACGATCGTCGGATCCGGGGGGCAGAGCTGTACAAATAGTGGAACCATCACGATCACATCGCCGGCGCCACAAGTACCCCCGAAACGGCGCGCGGCGCGACACTGATCTACCCCTTTTCGCGCTTGCCTTGGCGGGCGGCTCGTCGCGGAACTCGTCAAACGCCGAAGACATGAAGGTCGCTGGCAGGGACGAGCCCGGCCAGCGACCTGGGAATCCGTTATGTCCTACGCGCGATGGCGATCAGGCCGAGCATGGCGCCGAGAGCGCAAAGCATCCATCCGCTCAGGGCGGGGATCGCCGACTGGGGTAGAAGCGGTACCGTGTAGGTGGAGGTGTTGTTGGCAGGATTGGTATCGGTCGTGGCGCTCGATACCGTGGCCGTGTCTCCGAAGGTCCCAGGCGAGGCGACGCTTGCCGGGCTCATCGTCAGCGTGATCGGAGTCGCTGGGCCGACGTTCAACGTTGGAAGGGTGCAGGTGACCGTTCCAGCGACGTTGTTGCAGGTCCAGCCGGTTCCCGAAGCGCTGCCAAAGGTTGCTCCGGCAGGGAGCACGTCGACGACGGATACACTCGCCGCGGGAGAAGGTCCGTTATTCGTTACGGTGATGGTGTAGGTGATCGGCGTGTTTCCGAAGGCAGTTGCCGCGGCCGAGGTGACGTTGATCGAGAGATCGGTCGCGGTCACGAAGTTCACGATCTGGCCGAGCTGGGTGGCCGTCAGGCATTGGGTCGCTGTCGCCGGAAGAAGGGTCAGCGCTGCCGCTTTTGCGTTCGCCGCTGCCTTCGTTCCGAGACCGGCGGCGAAGTTCATGATGTTCTTCGTCTGTCCCGGAGCCAGGGTGATCGAGTAGACCCAGTAGGGATTGTCGTCGCCATCGACAAAATTGATGCTGGAGATCGGCGTCGCCGCACCTGGTCCCCACAGAACATGCGCGATCCGTGGATCGGACGATTTGTTGCCTGAGTAATTCTGGAATGAGGTCACCCAGTTATCGGCAATGGTTGCGATGGCGTCCCCGCTCGAGGTGCTTACGATCCTGGTGTTGGAGTCGGATCCCAGGTTGTTCGAGGGCATCGTCGTAAAGGTGATTGGCGCGCCGGTAGTGTTGGTGTACGAGTTCAGCCAGCGGACGTAGTTGTCGTTGGGCGGTACGTAGACCCGGCGCTGCACGCTCAAGCCGCCGATCGTTTTCGCGGGAAAAACGTACTGGCGGTTCGTGCAATTCGGTCCGGCGGGAACGCCTGCATCGACGCTCGCGGGACCGTTCTGGTTGTACATCGTGTAGTTGACGTTGCCAGTCTGGCACGGTCCGGTTGCGTTGGTCAGGCTGACGCACATGGCCTGGTATCCGTCGAACATGTCGCTCAGACTCGACATCACCACGCCACCCGCGGACGTCGATGCCGCGATCGAGTGAGTGAACGAGGCTTCCGATGCCGCGCCGGATGCAGATGAGCTGGTGGAGAAGGTGATGTTCGTGTTGATGAAGTACTTGAGACCGCTGGAGTCGATCAGCTGGATCGAGCCGGTGGCCAGGGTACGAGGGTGAAGGCTTTGCGAGATCGGGCGAAGAGAACCGAATTTGCCCGTGCGGTTGCGTTTGGCGTCGCGCTTGGCTTGGTTGGCAGACCTCAAGGACGCGCGAGGATCGGTGGTCTCGGTCCGCGGTATCAGGCTGCTGAATTTGCCCGTGCGATGGCGTTTTGCGTCGCGTTTGGCCTGGTTGGCAGCCTTCTGCGCGGCATCGGTTGCCCGTGGCGTCAGCGTCTCGGCCGTGAGAAAGCGCAGCGTTGCGGATCGGTCAGTCAGGGAGATGTCGCCAAAGGCGATCGAGGACGAAAGGAAGACAACAGCCGCGAGGATTACTCTTCTCACGCACACCTCATTCTTCTCTCAAGTTTTCAGGGCGAACCAAATAGTCCCGTTAGAATACGGCAACCAATGTCCATCCGCAAGGTTCATTTCATTGCCGCAATTGTACTTATTGTTTCGGCACTTTCCATTTTCCGGTGCACGCGAGTCCGCCATCCCAACGTCCTGATCATCACGCTTGACACGACCCGTGCGGACCGCCTCGGCTGCTACGGCTTCAACCTTGCCCATACCGCGGCGATCGACCAACTCGCTCGCGAAGGGGTGCGGTTTTCCGACGCCATCGGAGCCGCCCCGATCACGATGCCGGCCCACTCCTCGATCTTCACCGGCCTCTATCCGACGGCCCACGGCGTTCGCGACAACGGCGCTTATGCACTAGGCGCCGACGCCGTCACGCTCGCGGAGCGCCTGCACGACGCCGGCTACACCACGCACGCGTTCGTCTCGGCGCTCGTTCTCAATCGCCGGTACGGTCTCAATCAAGGCTTCGAAACGTACGACGACGATCTCTGGGCCGAGGATGATCCGAAACTCTTCATGATCCGGGAGCGCCAGGCACCCAAGACCGCGGATCGCTTTCTGGCCTGGTTCGACGGATGGGACAAAGATCGATCGAAACCGTTCTTCACCTGGATCCACTTCTTCGATCCTCACCAGCCGTACAAGGCGTCACGGGCAGACCTGGCTGTATCGGTCTCCGCGTACGACGCGGAGATCATGGGCGTCGACCGCCAGATTGGACGAATCGTCGACACGCTTCGGAGTCGCGGTGTTCTCGACGACACGTTGTTGATCGTGACCGCGGATCATGGAGAGAGCCTCGGCGAGCACGGCGAGCAAACGCACGCCATCTTTGTCTACGATGCCACGGTTCACGTGCCACTGATCGTGCGGTATCCCAAGCTGTTCACGCCGGCGACGTACAGCGCCCCGGTGCGCTCGGTCGACATCACACCGACGGTGCTCGACGTTCTTGGGCTACCGAAGAACAAGGCGGCAGACGGGCAGAGTCTTCTCGATGCCATGCAAGGCAGGAAGAGTCCGCCGCAACTCGCGCAGTATTCCGAGTCGCTGCTCTCCGAGGTCGGCTTCGGGATGGCGCCGCTCTTCTCGATCCGCGACGGCGGCTACAAATACATCCGCGCTCCACGCCCGGAGCTTTTTGACCTTCGCGCCGATCCTCGCGAGCTGAACAATCTGATTTCGTCCCAGCCGCGCGTCGCGGCACGCCTCAATGCCGAGCTGACTACGGTCATGACGGATAGCCGGCGTCACCTGGTGAAGGCCTCCGCAAATCCGATGACGCGTGAGACCGAAGAGTCGTTGCAGGCCCTCGGCTATCTCGCGCCTCACGCGGAACGTACCGGAATGCAGGGGATGGATCCGAAGGACGGCCTGCCGATTCACAACAAGATGGAAGAGGGGCGTCACTGGGCGCAGCGCGGTGACTGGGCACGCGCCGAGCCGCTGCTTCTCGAAGTTCTGGCGGCAACGCCGCGAAACGTTTCCGCGCTCAATGTCCTTGGCCTGATCGGCGTCAAAAAAGGGGATGGCGACAAAGCGTTCAAGTACTACGAGCAGTCGCTTGCCATCGACCCCGATCAGTTCCGCGTTCACGGTATTCTGGGTGCCATCGATCTGACGCAAGGCGATCTCGACGGCGCGGAGAAAGAATTTCGAACGGCGCTGGCCATCAACCCCAACTTCGCGGAAGCGATGGCCAACATGGGGTTCATCGAGTCGCTTCGGGGCCACAGCGGTATCGCCGAAGTCTGGTACCGGAAAGGGGTGGCCACGGATCCGACGTTTCCGCGCGTGTACCGCCGCCTTGGTGACCTTTACTACGAGCGAAAGGATTTCGCTCACGCGTACACGAACTACATAAAGGTTAGTCAGCTCACGCCATCCGACGTACGCGCCACCGTACAGGCAGGAAATTGCGCGCGGCGCCTCGGACGAAACAGCGAAGCGGATGCGCTCTTTCATCGCGCGGAAGTGCTACGTCCTCAGGGATGGATTCCGACCTACAACCGTGCATGCCTCATGGCCATCGCCGGCAAACCGGACGACGCATTGACGATGCTGATCACACTCGCTGCGCGTCATCCTGTACCGCTCGCGCTCATCGAACGCGATCAGGATCTCGCGGCCATGCGTCTCCTTCCCCGCTTCGCAGAGTTGAAACGTCGGTTGACTGATACCGAGGATGACGACATCGCCGACGACTGACGCGTGTTATCCTTTTCGCTCGAACTGACAGTTTTGCGGGAGGGTGTGATGGGGGATATCAAGCTGTTTCAGGTCTGCTATGAGGGCGAGCTGACGGTTGCAGTGTCGGACGCCATGCGGCGACTCGGCGCCGAACCCAATTTCGATCAGAGCTGGAGCGTCTGGCTGCCCGAAGGCGGCCACGCTGAGCTCCTCGTCCGCTACCTGCGGATCGAAGTCGGCGACGAAGCGCGCGTCCTCATCGGCTGCTCGCAATTCACCAAAACGCGCGACTTCCTGCTCATCCGCCACAGCCTTACACCCGGCGCGGATTACAGCGAACTGCACGACGCCATCGCCCGCCTCGGCGTCGTCGTCGATCTGCCGTTCGAGTCGACGTTCGTCGTGCAGTCCGACGACCGCACCGACGTCAACACGCTCGGCATGGCCCTCGGCGAGCTCTGTCCCGACGACGCCCTCTTCGTCACCGGCATCAGCCACGACTGGGCCTACTGCGATGGGACGACCAGCAAGATGTACGTGGCGGAGCAGGAGCCGAAGTCGATTCAGTTCCGGACGTTTTGAGCCTCAACGTCAAAGGCCAATGTTGAATGTTCAATGTTCAATGTTGAATGTTCAATGAAACTGCGAGTTCGCGTGAGTGGTCGCCTTTCCATTCAACATTCAACATTCAACATTGAACATTGAACATTCAACATTGGCTCTTACGCACGAACCACGGGGACGGCGGCTAAAGGCTTTTCGGTAGAATGACGGTCCGTTCAACCGGACCAATCATGTCAGTCACCGAAGACCGTCCGCGGCCCGACCTGTCGGCGCTCCGCATTCACAGAGAGGATGACGACGCCCGTCGTGTCTCCTGGGGCAGGATCATCGGCTGGATCATCGCCCTCGGCATCGTCATCGGAGCCGCAATCGCAATCTACAAGGTGTGGATTGTGCCGCGCCGCGCGCCAATCGTCGACACGGTCGTGGTCAAACCGACCGTCAACGTTACGAATCCCGCGCTCCTGACCGCGACCGGCTATCTGGTCGCCGACCGCCAGTCGAAAATCACGCCGAAAATCTCCGGCAAAGTCGTTCGCCTGAACTTCACCGTCGGCGACAAAGTCTCCGCCGGCCAGGTGCTGGCCGTGCTCGAGAGCACGAACATGCAGGCCCAGCTCGACGAATCGAACGCCGCGTTGGAGCAGGCCGACCGCGAGTGGAAACGGCAGGCCTCGATGTGGAAGGACGGCGTGACTACGCGCGCCCAACTCGACACCGCCGAGTCGCAGCTCAAAGGTGCGAAAGCAAGAGTTGCTCAGATCAAAATCAACATGCAGGACATGGTCGTTCGCGCACCATTCGCGGGGACGATCGCCACGAAGAACACGGAAGTCGGCGAGGTGATCTCGTCGGTGATGATGGGGCAGGTCGGCGGCACGCTGCCGGCCGGCGCGATCTGCACGCTCGTCGATCTCAACACGCTCGAAGTCGTGGCCGACGTCAACGAGTCGAGCATCGCCCAGTTGCGCGAAGGGCAGGCCGCGGAAGTCAGCGTCGATGCCTTCCCCAATCAGAAGTGGAAGGGCGTTCTGCGCCAGATCATCCCCACTGCCGACCGCGCCAAAGCGACCGTGCAGGTCAAGGTCAAGATCGTCGATCCCGGCGACCGGCTGCTGCCGGAGATGAGCTCGAGCGTGTCGTTCCTGCAGAGCGAGCGCACCGACGCCGAGATGCACGAGCCGGCGAAGATCTGGCTGCAGGCATCGGCCGTCTCCGGAGGTCACGTCGCCGTCGTCGGCGCGGACAAACACGTCACGTTGCGCCGCGTCACCACTGGCGCCGTCGTCGAGAAACGGATTGAGATCACAAGCGGCGTCAATGCCGGAGACCGCGTCGTTACCAGCGGCGTCGATAGTTTGGAAAACGGACAACTCGTCCGGTTTGAATGATGGAGGCAGCGATGGGCACACTCGTCGATATCAACAACGTCAGGAAAGTCTACAAACGCGACGCGTTCGAAGTGCCGGTGCTCAACGGCGTCACGCTGGCCGTGCCGCAGGGCGACTTCCTCGCGCTCATGGGGCCGTCGGGCTCCGGAAAGACCACGCTGCTCAACCTCATGGCTGGCATCGACCGCCCCACCGGCGGCAGCATCTTCGTCGACGGCAAGGAGATTTCGCGCTTCTCCGAGACGCAACTGGCCAGCTGGCGGTCGCGTCACGTCGGCTTCATTTTCCAGATGTACAACCTCATCCCGGTGCTCAACGCGTTCGAGAATGTCGAGCTGCCGCTGCTTCTGACCAAGCTCTCGAAAAAAGAGCGCCGCGAGCACGTCCAGGCCGCCCTCGACATCGTCGGACTCGGCGACCGAGCCTTCCACTATCCGCGTCAACTCTCCGGCGGTCAGGAACAGCGCGTCGCCATCGCCCGCGCCATCGTCACCGACCCCACACTCCTCGTCGCCGACGAACCGACCGGCGACCTCGATGCGAAAAATGCCGAGGAGACGTTGGATTTGCTGCAGAAATTGAATGCCGATTTCGCCAAGACCATCGTCATGGTCACGCACGATCCGAAGGCGGCGCAGCGCGCCAAACACACCCTGCATCTCGAGAAGGGGCTGCTCGTCGAAGGCGCGTACGGCATGGAAACGGCGGCCCACGCATGAAGTTCGCGAAACTGATCCGCCGCAATCTCTTCCGCAACAAACTGCGCACCATCCTGACGATGATGCTGCTCGCGGTCATCTTCTTCTTCGTCGCCACGCTGCTGGCCATCCTCGACAACTTCGAGAACTTCTCCAACGCCGGCGAAGGCGCCAACCGCCTCGTGGTGCAGTCGGCAATTTCGCTCGCGAACCTGCTGCCGTACGCGCACGAGCAGAAAATCCGCGCGATCCCCGGCGTCGTCGACACCGCCAAGCTGCAGTGGATCGGCGCCTACTACAAGGAGAAGTCGAACTTCTTCGCCAACTTCGCCGTCGACGTCGACAAGTTCCCCACGGTCTTCGACGACTACAAAGTCTCGCCGCAGGATCTGGCCGCGTTTCAGGCCGACCGCCGCGGCGCGCTGGTCGGCGTCGACCTGATGAAGCGCTTCAACTGGAAGGTCGGCGACCGGATCACTCTCAAACGCCAGATCTTTCCATTCGATCCCGAACTGACCATCCGCGGGACCTACGTGCATCCGGTGCAGACCACGTCGGTCTTCTTCCCGATGGAGTATTTCCAGCAATCGATCGGCAACCAGGGGCAGGTGGGCACGTTCTGGGTCAAGGTGGCCGATCCGAAACAGATGGCCGCCATCAGCCAGCAGATCGACGCCATGTTCAAGAACAGCGACTTCCCGACCGAGACCTTCACCGAGAAGGAGTTCCAGCAGAACTTCATGTCGATGATGGGCAACGTTAAGCTGCTCTTCACCGCCGTCTCCACCTGCGCGATCTTCATGGTGGTCCTGCTGGCCGCGATCACGATGTCGATGTCAGCCCGCGAGCGCGTCACGGAAATCGCGGTGCTCAAGGCGATCGGTTTCGAGCAACGTCTCGTCCTGGCCATCATGCTCTCGGAGTTCGTCCTGCTGACGGTGATCGGCGGCGCGATCGGCAGCTACGGCGCGCACTTCCTCTTCATCGCCGTCGACGCCGGAAAGATGACGCAGGGCTTCCTCCAGAACCTCGGCGTGCATGCGAAGACGCTGACGATCTGCATGGCCACAGCCGTTGGGATCGGCCTGGTCGCGGGCGGCTTCCCCGCGGTGCGGGCCTCCAATCTGCGCGTCGTGGACGGTCTGAGGAGGGTGGTCTGATGATTCCGCTCAAGTACAACGTCGGCAACCTGAAAGCGCGCCGCGTCTCCACGCTCATGACCATCCTCGGCATCGGCGTGGTGATCGCGGTGATGATCTCGATGATGGCGCTGCAGAACGGCGTCAACACCGCCGTCGTCTCCTCCGGTTCAAAAGACAACCTGATGGTGATGCGCGAAGGCGCCGCGGCCGAGCTTTCGAGCTGGGTCACCAAAGACGCGTTCCGCATCATCCGCGCCCTGCCCGGCATCGCCAAGGAAGGCGGCACGCCGGAGATCTCGCCCGAGCTGGTCATCGTGTTCAAGATCCCGAAGAAGGACGATCCGAAAGGCTCGAACGTCCTGGTGCGCGGCGTGACGCCGATGGCGTTCACGATGCGTCCCTACGTGAAGATCATCGACGGGCGCATGTTCCGCCCCGGCGTCAACGAGGTCATCGTGGCCCGCCGCATCCGCGACCGTTTCGTCAACACCGCCATCGGCGACAGCTTCAAGTTCGGCGCGCAGAGCTACAACGTAGTCGGCGTCTTCGACGCCCAGGGCACGGCCTTCGACTCCGAGATGTGGTGCGACGCCGATTTCCTCGGCCAAGCCCGCAAACGCGACGGCTATTCGTCCCTCATCCTCCGCCCTACCGACCGCGATGCCTACGAGTCGATCAAAGCCGCGATCAAAGGCGATAACCGGCTGAAGCTCGAAGTGACCAGCGAGTACCAGTATTACGCGGACCAGACCAACGGTCTTGCCGGCATCGTCATCCTCGTAGCGATCGTGACGTTCTTCATGACCATCGGCGCGATCCTCGGCACGATGAACACGATGTTCTCTGCGATCGCTTCAAGAGGACGCGAGCTGGCCACCCTGCGCGCCCTCGGCTTCAAACGCCGGTCGATCCTTCTGTCGGTCATCATCGAAAGCGCCTTTGTGGCGCTCCTCGGCGGCGTCGCTGGGTTGCTCCTCGCGTTGCCGATCAACGCGATCTCGACAGGAACGACGAATTTCCAAACCTTCTCGGAAGTCGCATTCAACTTCCGCGTCGACGGTCACGTGGCGCTGACTGGGATCCTGATCGCCCTCATCGCCGGCATCATCGGCGGCATGCTCCCTGCGCTCCGCGCGGCCCGGATGCCGATAACCACGGCCCTGCGAGAAATCTAAAGGGAACGGTTCACGCGGGGAACGCGGAGGAGCGGAGCGGTTTTCTCCGCCTCTCCGCGGACTCCGCGTGAACCGTTCCCTCGGTCATTCGTATACGCTCAGCGAACCTCACGTATGTTGCCCGTTCAACAGAAACCCGAGTCTCCGCGAAAGCGCCGCGGCGCGCGGCTTTTCGCGATCTGGGCCATCGCGCTGGCTGTCATCATTCTCGATGAGGTGATCACGCGGCTTCTCCGGCCGCTGCATATCCCCGGTCTCGGCATCTTCAGCTTCATCACCTTCCTGGCGTCGCTGCTCCTGATCGCGCTGACGCTGTACGGGTTCGCCGTCTTCGTCCGCTGGACGTTGCGCAAACTGTTCTGGCGCGTCGGACGCCGCCTCTTTCTCAGCTACGTCCTGATCGGCATGCTGCCGTTTTTCCTCTTCGCGATTCTGCTGCTGACCGTCGGCTACCTGATCTGCGGCGTCATGACCCACGCTGCGCTGCGCGGCGAGCGGCTGGCCGGACTCGGTCAGCTCGAGACCGCCGCCTTCGAATATTCGCTCACCGGCAAGCGCCCCGACGGCGTCACCAAAAGCACGGAGATTTACGACACGAACAATGCCTCCGGCGCGAAGCTGCCGCCCTGGTTGAAATCGACGACGTTCAGCGGGATGGTCTGGCGCGACAGTCGCGGTCTGCTCGTCGCCTCACGCCAGTCCGCACGCGACGGCGCCGAGCCGCGCACGATTGTCTTCGTCGAACCGCTCGACTCCGAATGGACCGAGCAGTTGCAGGACAAATCGGGCATGACGGTGCGCATGACCGTCGAAGGCGCGAACAAATCGCGTAAGAACGGGCTGCGCGTAAACAGCGGCGAACACTCCTTCGATATCGATGACGACGACAACGGCGGTTTGAAGGATCTGCTCTTCAACTCGATCGGCCGCAAAGTGATCTGGGCCGACGTGACCTCGCTGACCGACTGGAACAGCGGCGCCACGATCGACGGGCACCACGAACTGTTCACGCTCATCGTCAACCCGTTCCCGAACCTCTTCCACTTCTACTTCGGCGCGCAGGCAGACGACTACGTTCGCGGCCTGCTGCAGTTCATGGCCGTGGTGATCTGCCTGCTGCTCGTCTTCTATGCGCTGGCCGTGCTCTTCGCCGCCGTGCTGATCTTCTCGATCACGCGCGCCGTGAACCGCATCGAGAAAGGAACCAAGGCCGTCGAGCGCGGCGACTTCACCTACCGCATCGCCATGAAGCCGCACAACCAGCTCGGCGAGATGGCCAACTCCTTCGACCGCATGACCGAGTCGATCGCCACACTCCTCGTGAACGTGGCCGAAAACGAGCGTCTGCAGAGCGAAATCGAGATCGCCGCATCGATCCAGCGCAACCTCCTCCCGAAGGAAGGCCCGCAATTCCGCGGCGTCTCGTTCTCCGCCCATTTCGAACCGACCGCATCGATCGGCGGCGACTACTACGACGTTTTCAACATCGACAAGACCCGCCTCGCGGTTGCCATCGGCGACGTCTCCGGCCACGGCCTCTCAACCGGCCTGGTGATGGCCATGGTCAAAGCCGCCATCACCACGCTCGTCGAGGAAGGCGCGGAAGAAACGGCGCTTTTCCATCGCCTGAACGACCTCGTTTTCCGCTCTACCGAACGCCGCGCCTTCATGACTCTGGCCTTCACGATCTTCGACCTGGAAAAGGGCACGATCCGCCACACCAACGCCGGCCATCTCTATCCGTACCTGCTTCGCGAAGGCCAGAAGCCGCGTGGCATCGAAGTCCCGTCCCTCCCCCTCGGCGTGCGCAGCACGATCAGCACGCACACTGCCGAGGTCGATCTCCAGGAAGGGGACGCAATCGTGTATCTCTCCGACGGCATCGTCGAAGCACAGGACGAACAAGGCGAGCCCTTCGGATTCGACCACCTCGAAGCGCTGCTGTCTCAATCCGCCGATCGTTCCCCGAGCACGATCCGCGACCAAATCCTCGAAGCCGTCGCCCGCCACTGCGGCACCCGCCCCGCCGACGACGACCGCACCGTCATGATTCTCCGCTTCGACAACTTCCACCACGGCTACGCCCAGAAAGCGGTGGCGGTCCCGGTTCTCGAAGAAGTGACAGCGTAGAGCCTCGGAGCGCTGGCGTCTCGCCGGCTGGCCCGGCGCGCGTCCCGCCGCCGAATGGGAGGCTTGCGCAGGTCTCGGTTACCAGCAAATTTTGAGGGTTTGGCGGTTCGGCAGCGAGGACGCAGCCGGGCCAGCCGGCGAGGACGCCAGCGCTCCGCCTACCTGCTGACGGTCGCGACTTTCGTGGTCGCCGGCGCCGTGGCGGGCATCATCGCGTTGCGGATATGTTTGGCGATGCGGTTGATGTAGGTGATCGTCTCGCGGAAGGGGGGCACGCCGTTGTACTTCCAGACGTTGCCTTCGCCGGCGTTGTAGGCGGCCACGGCTAAGTCGGCGTTGCCGTGAAAGGTCTGCAGGAGCCAGCGCAGGTAGCGCACGCCGGCGTAGATGTTCGCGGCAGGATCGTACGAATCGGTGACGCCGAAGCGCTCTGCCGTCGACGGCATGAGCTGCATCAGGCCGCGCGCGCCCTTGTTTGAAACCTCGCGGGAGTTGAAGTCGGATTCGGCTTTGATGACCGCTGAGACGAGCGCGGCGTCGACGTCGAACTTCTTCGCAGCCTCGATGATCAACTTGTCGAACTTCGATTTGAAGATCGGTCCGCGCGCCTCGTCATAGCGCCATGACCGGTTCGGAAAGACGCCGCCATCCAGTTCGACAGCCTTCTTCACCTCTTCGACGATCGCTGCCGGAACGACCTCGTCATCGACGATGCGGTCGACGCGCGTGAGCGGCACCGTGATCGCGCCGCCGCTCTTCAGCGTCAACTGGACGTTGCTGTCACCGACGACTTTGTACTCGCTGATCTTCATCGACCGTCCGTCGACAAAGAGGGCGATGCTGGCGCCGGCCGGGGTGGCGAGCGCAGCAAGAGCGATGAATGGTAGAAGCCGCTTGATCATCGGGAGCATGGTTGTCAACTGAGACGCCGCAGATGTTATTGCAGTTTCGCCGGCTCACGCCCGCGGGTGAAACTGCTCGTACATCTTCTGCAGCCTGGCCCGCGACACATGCGTATAGATCTGCGTAGTCGAGATGTCGGAGTGGCCGAGCATCATCTGCACGCTGCGGAGGTCGGCGCCGTTTTCGAGCAGGTGCGTGGCGAACGAGTGCCGCAGCGAGTGCGGCGAGATGTGCCCAGTGATGCCTGCCAGCCGCGCGTACTTTGTGATCTTCATCCAGAACGATTGCCGCGTCATCGGCCGGCCGCGGTTGGAGAGAAAGAGATGCGGATCGGCGTGTTTGTCGAACTCGCCGCGCCCCCGTTCCATGTAGACCACGATCGCGTCTCGCGCGCTGTCGCCAAACGGAACGATCCGTTCCTTCGATCCTTTGCCGATCGTGCGCAGAAAGCCCGCATCCATCACAAGATCCTCGATCTTCACGTGGATCAGCTCTGAGACGCGTAGCCCCGTCGCATACAACAACTCGAGCATCGCCGCATCGCGCAGCCCCTCGGCGGTACTCCGGTCGGGCGCCCGCAGCAACGCTTCGACCTCCTGCGGCTGCATCGACTTCGGCAGCGAGGTCCACAACTTCGGATTCTCGAGGTTCTCGGTGGGGTCATGCTTCAGATGCCGTTCCGCGACCAGAAATCGGAACAGCCCGCGAATCGCCGCCAGCGCACGGGCCACCGAGCGCGCCGAAATACCGGCGGAGCGAAGTGCCTGAAAGTAGCGGACGATGTGAATGCGCTGCACGGCTTCCAACTCGTGCTTTTGCTCGCCGAGCCAGTGACCGAAGTGCCGGAGGTCGGTTCGATAGGCGGCCAGGGAGTTTTTTGCCAGCCCTTTCTCGACGGTCAGGTAGTCGAGAAAAATCGGCAGCCAGGTGAGGAAAAACGGTCCCGACTCTTTCTTCTCCGGATCGTTGGCGCGCGGACTCTTCTTACGCATGGGCCGCTTCGTGCGCCACGGCATCGGCCATGTACGAGCTGCGGACGAATGGGCCGGCGAAGACGGCGCGGAATCCGATCTCCTCGCCGATGACGCGGTACTCGTCGAACACGCTCGGCGCGACGTACTCGACGACATCGAGCTTCTCCCGTTTCGGCTGCAGGTACTGGCCGATCGTGACGATCTCGACGCGCGATTCGTACAGCCGCCGCAGCACATCGATCACTTCCTCGCGCCGTTCGCCCAAGCCGAGCATCAGGCCGGACTTCGTCGTGATCGTCGGATCGATCCTCTTCGCCTCGCGCAGAACGGCTAACGATCGCTCAAATCGCGAACCGGGACGAACGAAGTCGTAGAGCCGCGGCACCGTCTCCACGTTGTGATTGAAGTAGTCCGGCCGCGCTTCGACGACGGTCCGCACTGATTCGAAGTTGCCGCGAAAGTCGGACGTCAGCACCTCGACCGCGGCCTCGGGCAAAGCCTCTCGCAACGCGTCGATGGTGAGCGCGAACTGTCGCGCGCCGCCGTCATCGAGGTCGTCGCGCGTCACGCAGGTCACCACCACGTGCCGCAACCCCATCCGCTTCGCGGCTTCGGCCACCGATCGCGGCTCATCGGGCGACGGCGGCGCGTAGGGACGGCCCGTGGTCACGTTGCAGAAACCGCAGGAGCGCGTGCAAACGTCGCCGAGGATCATGAACGTGGCCGTGCCGCGCGAGAAGCACTCGCTGCGATTCGGACAGGCCAGCGACTCGCACACCGAGTGCAGCGACTTCTCGCGGAGCAGCGACTTGATCTCGTGCAGATCGCGAAGATTGACCTTCTTCTCGCGAATCCAATCGGGTAGGCGTCCGGACATCGTGGTCATCGTAAAACAAAACCGCCGCCCGTTTCGGGGCGGCGGTGAGTTGAATCTCGAATGCGTGCCCGTTAGTGGCCGCCGAACGACTTCTCAAGCGAGCGGGCGATCAACTTCTCCGCCTCGGCCTCCGGGATGTTCTTGACGATGGCCACTTCGGAAACGAGCAGGTACTTGGCGCGGTCGTACATCTTCTTCTCGCGGAACGAGAGGCTCTTCTTCTTCTGCACTTCGCTGAGGTTTTTGAGGACATCGG
Source organism: Acidobacteriota bacterium (assembly GCA_019247495.1). Lineage (GTDB taxonomy): Bacteria > Acidobacteriota > Thermoanaerobaculia > Gp7-AA8 > Gp7-AA8 > JADGNZ01. The sequence continues at coordinate 28,510 of JAFAOU010000002.1, read as the reverse complement.
CTACGTCTTCGAGACGGCCAGTCTTCATCTTCTCGAGGTTCTCGCGGTAGCGGCCCTTCCAGTCGGTGTGTGCTTTCTGGGTGGTCTCTTCGAGAAGGCTCAGAAGGCCTTTGATCTGCGTCTGTTTGTACAGCGGGCGAAGGCCGACGCGATCCGTGTTCTTGATCGGCACCATCAGACGCGAATTATTCGCGAGCAGTCTGAGGTGGTAGTACGTGTCATCCGCACCCATGATCGGCGACTCGCCGATCTGTTCGACAACGGTCACACCGTGGTTCGGATAAACGAGCTTTTCCCCGACCTTGAATCCTAATTTCATTGACGACAAGTGGAACTCCTTTCGGAAGACTGGCGAAGCTGAGGGATCGGCATTCTACGTCAGCCGGCCAGAATCGTCAATCAGCCGTGAGCCGGAATGTGAGCGCAAGAAGCTCAACAATTAGCTTCAGCGAGCTGCATTTCGAAGCCGCCGGAGGAGCTGATGAAGACGGTCAACTCCTTGACGCCGTTCAGCTTCCGTCCCGGTGAGGAGGTCTTCGATGGCCTGCAGTTCGCTCAACGTCTCGGGATCTTCGCGACCGGCCGTTACGTTCACCTGAGACGCCGCCGGAGTCGCGGCAATTGTTGCCGGAGGCGCACCGACCGGATCCGAAATCGCCGCCGGCGCAGCCGGAAACGCGATCGAAATCCGCTGCGCCATGGCCCGGATCGACGACTTGTCGCTGTGGTCGATCGCCTTCAGGATCGCCTTCGCGCTCTCGACCGCGTCGGCGTAGGGACTGGACGGCTCGTCGAAAATCCGCGCCTCGATGAACGTCAGCGTCACGTTCGCATAGCCGCCCGCTTCCGCATGGGCGTAGACCCGAGCCGTGGCCTGCTTGCCGATGTCGCCCAAGTCGATCGTCTTCGCATTGCCCGGCTCCAGCCAGGCGTCGACCTTCACGGTCTGGAACTTCTTCTCCGAGGACGTCTGCGGCAGCGTCTCGATCTCAACGCGGTCGATGTAGATGTGATGGTTTTTCGCCACCATCATCCGGCGCGACGGGACGTTCACGATCAAGCGGTACGGGAAGACGTCGCGCAACTCCAGCACCGACTCTTTGTGCTCGGGATCGACGGAGAAGCTGTCGGACTTGCGGCCCGCCTCCATGCGGTCGTACGCGGCGTACTGGTAGGTGCCGTCGGCGCGTTTGCCGCGCAGCAGGTCGATGTCCTCATTGACGATGCGCTTCAACAAGTCCTTCGGCAGGTCGTTCGTACTGGCCTCGGCCACGCGATCGATGACCTTTGCATCCGCCGCAATGCGCGCGGCCGGAATCTGCGCGGTCAGATGTGTCGTGGCCAGGAGAGCGATACCGATCGCGATCTTTCTCATCGCACCACCTGCTGCAGGACGCTCGTTCCTGGAAGTCCGTCGCGGGCGATGCCGAGATGCTCGCAGATCGTCGCGCCGAGGTCTGCGAAGGTCGAGCGCGTGCCGAGCGATTGCGCGATGACGCGCGGACCGGCCACGACCAGCGGCACGTACTCACGCGTGTGGTCGGTGGAGATGTCAGTCGGATCGCAACCGTGATCGGCGGTGATGAAGAGCAGGTCGTCGTTGCGCAGGTCGCCGAGGAGCGCGGCCAGTTCGCCGTCGAACACTTCGAGCGCCTTCGCGTAGCCGGGCGCGTCGTTGCGATGGCCGTACTTCGAATCGAAGTCGACGAGATTCGTGAAGATGAAATCAGCGTTCGACTGGCGGATCAGATCGACGGTTTTTCGCATCCCGTCCGAATTGTTCTCCGTGCGGATCTCCTGCGAGATGCCGACGCGGTCGAAGATGTCGGCGATCTTGCCCAGACCGATGACCTGTTTGCCGGAGTTGAAGGCGCGCTCGACGACGGTGAGTCCGGTCGGCTTCACGGAAAAGTCTTTGCGATTCGCGGTGCGCTTGAAGTGTCCCTTGCCGGTTCCGAGAAACGGCCGCGCGATGATGCGTCCGATGTTGTGCTCACCGCGCATCAGCTCGCGCGCGATCACGCAGATGCGCCACAGCTCTTCGACCGGGATGATCTCTTCGTGCGCCGCGACCTGGAAGACGGAGTCGGCCGAGGTGTAGACGATCGGCGAGCCGGTGCGCATGTGCTCTTCGCCGAGCTCGTCGAGGATGACCGTCCCGGAGGCCGCCTTGTTGCCAAGCGTTTTGCGTCCGATACGCCGCTCGTATTCAGCGATGACGTCCGCCGGAAATCCGTTCGGGTAAGTTCGGAACGGATCCTCTACGATGAGTCCCATCATTTCCCAATGGCCCGTCGTTGTGTCCTTCCCAGCGCTGACCTCACTCATCCGTCCGAACGCGCCGCGCGGCGTCTCAGTCGACGCGGGCTGCGGAAGGGTGTGCAGCAACCCGAGCCGCGCCAGCGTCGGCAGCGACGGATGCTGCGAGTCGAGGACGTGTCCAAGCGTGTTCGATCCCTCGTCCCCGAACTCTTTCGCATCCGGCAGCTCGCCCACTCCGAGGGAATCGCAAACGATGACGATGGCGCGATTAGTCATGCTTTCTTCTTTTCGATGCAGCCGGTCGAAGCGCTGCGGTCGTAAGGCGTTTCACCACAGAGACACAGAGATCACAGAGGGGTTCTCCGTGACCTCTGTGCCTCTGTGGTTCAAAGTTTTGCTCAATCGATCGATTTGGGGTTGCGCGTCTTTTTCATAAGCTCTGCGACTGATCGCAATGCGTCGTTCATGGATCTGTTATCGCCAAACATAACCGCCAGTCCTTCTCGATGACACGAACATAGTCAGCTCCGTGCACCTTGACAAACCACGAGTTCGGGATCGCTCGGCTGAAATCGAACTCCGCCAGCATCTCGTCATTATCGCGAAGACTCTTCATACGGTACGAGTAATCCTTCACACCAGATGCTCGTGAATCAGCGGCCGCTCCTCCGGTTTCTCGTCGCCGAACGTCACGAATGCGAGGTAGCGCTTCGTCAGTTCGTCCGCGTCGCGATGTCCGCTGCCGAGTTGGATGCGCGCGATCGTGTCGCCGGCGCGGACTTCATCGCCGGTCTTGCGGTCGAACATCACGCCGGCGGCGTAGTCGATCACGTCGTCCGCTTTCTTGCGGCCGGCGCCGAGGTCGACGGTGAACATGCCGGCCTGGTAGGTGTCGATGAAGGTGATAAAGCCGGACTGCGGCGCCTTCACCTCGATCGTCGTGCGCGGCTCCGGCAGCAGCGAGTAGTCGTCGACGATCGCCGGATCGCCGCCTTGCGCCGCGATCCATTTCCGCGCCTGTTCCAAGGCACGGCCGGAGTCGAGAGCATCGTCGAGTGCGGCGGCGGCCGAGGCGTCATCGAATTTGCCGGACATCACCAGCGTGCGAACGGCCTGGGCCCGCGTGACTTCCTCCACGTCGGCAGGGCCGTTGCCCTTCAGCACTTCGATCGTTTCGATGATCTCGTTCGCATTGCCGGCGGCGACACCGAGCGGGCGGTCCATGTCGGTGATCAACGCTTCGACGCGCGTGCCCGACCCGGCCGCGGCGGCGATGAGGCTCTGCGCCAGCGCCTTCGAATCCTGGTAGTGGCGCATGAACGCCCCGCTGCCGGTTTTCACGTCGAGGATCAGCGCCGAGGCGCCCATGGCCAGCTTCTTCGACATGATCGAGGCGGTGATCAGCGGCAGCGACTCGACGGTGCCCGTCACGTCGCGCAATGCGTAGATTTTCTTATCGGCCGGCGCGATGCCTTCCGTCGAGGTCGAGATGACGCAGCCGGAGTCGGCGATGCTCTGATCGAACTCCTCGCGCGAAAGGCGCGCGTTGAAGCCGGGAATCGCTTCGAGCTTGTCGAGCGTGCCGCCGGTGTGGCCGAGGCCGCGGCCGGAGAGCATGCCGATCGGAATTCCGCACGCGGCCACCCAGGGTGAGAGCACCAGCGAAACTTTGTCGCCGACGCCGCCGGTCGAGTGCTTGTCGGCGATGAAATCGTATTCGCTGCGGAGGTGCCACTGGTCGCCGCTGCGCAGCATCGATTGCGTCAGCGTGGCCATCTCCTCGGCGGTCATGCCGTTGATGGCGATCGCCATCAGCAGCGCCGACATCTGATAGTCAGGGATCTCGCCGCGCGTGTAACGCTCGATGAACTGCTCGATCTCGCGCGTGTCGAGGGGCGCGCCGCGGCGCTTGCGGTTGAGAACTTCATACACGTTCAGTTCGGACATGCGCGCGATTGTAGTATTCGGCGCGATGAAAGCTGTCGTGCTGCTCAGTGGAGGACTCGACTCCGCAACGGTGCTCGCCATCGCGAAACGCGAAGGACGGTCGTGCTGCGCGCTCTCGTTCGCGTACGGGCAGCGGCACGGGATCGAGCTCGCGGCCGCGCAACGCGTCGCGCAGTCGATCGGCGTCGACGAGCATGTCGTCTTTCCGATGGACCTGCGCCTCTTCGGCGGAAGCGCATTGACCGCCGAGATCGATGTCCCGAAGGACGTTGCCGGCGCCGCGGGAATCCCGGTGACGTACGTCCCCGCCCGCAACACGATCTTCCTCTCGCTCGCCCTCGGCTATGCGGAAACGCGCGAGGCGCAGGAGATCTGGATCGGCGTGAACGCAGTCGACTTCAGCGGCTATCCCGATTGCCGTCCCGAGTTCCTCGACGCATTCCAACGCGTGATCGTGACCGGTACCCGCAGCGGCGTCGAGCACGGCGAGCCGCGAATCATCGCGCCGCTCGTGACGATGTCGAAGGCGGACATCATCCGCCGCGGTACATCCCTCGGCGTCGACTACTCGCTGACGCACTCGTGCTACGACCCCGACGTTCGCGGCCTCGCTTGCGGCCATTGCGACTCATGCATCCTCCGCAAACGCGGATTCGAGGAAGCGGGAGTCGCCGACCCGACGCGTTACCTGTCATCCTGATTCGCCCGGCGAGAAACCTTTCCCGCCGCCGAGGTACTCACCATCAGCGATGACCGATCCGTGGCGCGTCGAACGGTTCCGGCTCCTGTTCGAAAACGAGCAGGCCGTGGTGTACCGCTTTCTGCATGCCATGACCGGGAGCGCCGAGACGGCGAAAGAGCTGGCGCAGGAGACGTTTTATCGCGCGTTCAAAGCCTTCGGCGCGTTTGAAGAACGAAGCACCGCGTCGACCTGGCTTTGCGGCATCGCCCGAAACGTGGCGTTGAATCACTTCCGCTCCGGGCGGCAGTTCGGCCGGGTGTTCGATGTGGACGCGGCGCCCGAGCCGGCGAGTGGACACGGACCCGAAACGCTTCTCCTCTCCCGCGAGTTGCGCGACGCCATCCGCATCTCGCTGCTGGCCCTCGACGAAGAGAAGCGCATCGCTTTCACGCTGAAGGTCCTCGAGCAGAAGAGTTACGAAGAGATCGCGGCAATCACCGGCTCAGCGATCGCCAAGTTGAAGACCGACGTACACCGTGCGCGGCTGCAACTGCGCGCAGCGCTGGCAAAGTACCGGGAGGATTCATGACCTGCATCGAATGCGGCCAGGCGTCGCCAACGGAAACATGCGCCGCGTGCGCAGCCGAAGAAACGATGTATGCGGCGTACCGGGAGTCGATCGACGTACCGCCGCTCTGGAGCGGAATCGAGCAACGCATCCGCCCGCGTTGGCGATTCAATCTCGCAGCCGCCGCGGCCATCGCAGTGTTGATGATTTCAACGGCGTTCATTCTGCTGCGCTCCCAACGAAACGTACCGTCACCGGCGACGAACGACGCCGCTGCCCACTACCGCGCCGCCATCGCGAAGACGCAGGCGGATCGCGCAACGCCGCTGCTTCCGCAACTCAATCGCGCGATCGCCACCGCGGAACGTGCCGCTGCGCGCGCGCCGAACGATCCCATCGAAGTGACGCGCCTCGTGGCCGCGTATGACGCCAAGCTGCAACTCATGAGGGCAACTGCCAATGACTAAGCTGCTCGTCCCATTTCTGATCCTTCTTCCGGCCGCGCCGCTCCTCGGAGCAGTAACGCACGTCCGCATTCGTTGCGACAACGGCCACGTCATCATCGCCGGCTCCGCGCGCGACACCGTGGCCGCGCGGACCATGCGTGCCAGAGCCGCGGGCATCGAAGTCACGGCAAACGACGGCGAAACGATCTCCGTTCCGCGCACCGCCGGCATCGAGTGGTTGTCATCCGGTCGCGCGACCGCCACCGTTCACGATGTTGCCTCGGTGCGCATTGACGCGGCCGGAGGTGAGATTCGAGTGGAACGCATCGCCGGGAACATCGACGGAAAGACGGCCAACGCGAACGTCATCGCGCGCGACGTCGGCGGCAGCGTCGTCCTCGCAACCGGCAACGGCAACATCGAACTGCGAGGCGTTCGCGGTCTGGTGGAGGTCACAACCGGCAACGGCAACACGACCATCGCCAACGCGGCCAGCGGCGTGCGCGTGACCTCGATCAACGGAGCGACGAACATCTCGTGCGTTGCGGGAGGCGTCAGCGTGCAGGACACGAGCGGCCGCACCGCGGTCTCCTCCGTTGCAGGCGACGTTGATCTCTTCACCGCACTCGGCGCGATCCGTTACGACGGCGTGCTGCAACCGAATCGCGCTTATCGCATTCGCACACTCGATGGCGCCATCACGCTGGCCTACGCAGCGGGGAGCAGCGGCTTCTCTGCGCAACTCGCCTCGGACGCCGCGCTGATCACGATCGACAGAACGCCTGCCGCGAAACAGCGCCGCGTGCTGGTCCGCGCCGGCGACGAGCGAGCGCGCGTCGTGCTCGATGCCGTCGGCGGACGCGTCGAACTGCTGACGCGTTCGCCGATGCCGGCGTGCCGCTGAAACCTTTTCGCCGGCCGCGGTACTCACCGGCATGACTCCAATCATCCTTCTCCTGGCCACGCTCCTGACCCCGCATGCATCCAACGACTACGAGGTGGCGCTCCGCCGCGGCGAATCTGCCGAGGTGGTCGTCCACCAGCACGGTATCGACGTCGTCCTGGAGTTGCACTCACCTCGCGGAACGCTGCTCGATGCGGTCGATGGACCGACCGGGCGCGAAGGCGACGAGCGCGTTGAGATCATCGCCACGGAGAGTGGCCGGTATCGTCTTCACGTTCGCCCCTTCGACGCGAAGGAGACCTCGGGAACATACACGGTGGAAGTGGAGAAGCGCACTGCCGCTGCCACGCGTGCGGTTCTGCAGGCTCGCCGCAACGCGCGCGACCTTGCCTCGGCATGGCTGCGCGAACGCACCGGGCCGCTGGCCGGCGCGAATCTCGTTGTCTTCGACGACCTCGCCCGGCGATCGCGCGTGGTCGGCCTCGGCGAGGCCACGCACGGCAGCCGCGAGTTCGGCGACGCCCGCCTCGCGCTCACGCTTCGCCTCATCGAGCAACACGGCTATCGACTCGTCGCGGTCGAAGCAAGCGCGAGTCGTATGGCTGCGTTGGCTTCGTATGTCAGCGGCGATGCGGCCACCGCGGACATGACGGAGACCACGTGGATCGGCATTCGCACGCGGCGGGAGCTCATCGAACGCCTGCGCGCCTGGAATCTCGCGCATCCAAGCGACCGCGTGATGCTCATCGGCGTCGACCCGCAGGACAACGTTCTCGCGCAGCGGACGCTCGGCGCATTTCTCACGCAGGCCTATGGCGCTGACCTGCTTCTCCGCTGGCGTGTTGCCGAAAAAGAGCTGGCCGCCGCGGACGAGCAGACCGCCGTATTTGGAGATTCGAGTGTGAAAGCCGTGGTCCGGCAGTTCCTCATCGAGTTGCAGACGATGATTGAGCGCGACGCGCCGCTGCTTCGTCCTCGCTTCGGCGCGGCTGTGGACAGCGCGCTGGAAGCGTCGCGGACGCTTACCGCGTTCGCCGATTTCAACTCCGACGCGCCGAACACGCGCTCCCGCGATTGGCACATGGCGTCCGCGATCGTGCGCGCGCTCAACAACCAACGCGCTGTTTACTGGGCCCACAACGGGCACGTAGCCGTCCGCGGCCAGACTGCGGGCGCGCTTCTTCGCGCCGCCCTCGGCTGCGATTACGCGGCGATGGCGATGACGTTCGGCGCGGGGTCGTTCGTGGCCCAGATCCCGAACGACGCCGACGATCGTCTTGCTGTCTCCACGCTTCCGCAGGCACCGGATGAGAGTATCGAGAGCGTTCTCGCGCTGATCGGCGGCAATGCATCGATCGCGGTTTGGCCGTGCGGCGTCGACTCTTCGTCCGCGCCCGAGTGGCTGCGCGTACCGCACGCGATGCATTGGATTGGCGCGCTTTGGGCGCCCGACAGCCTGCCGTCAGCCGCGCTCCATCCGTCCGATCTGCTGCACGATTTCGATGGCATCGTCTACTTCGCGAACGTTGCGGCGGAGGAAGTGCCGGCCAATCGTCCGCACATCGGTGCGCGGGTTCATTGAAGTGGTTCAGGCGAGCGCGCTTTCGACAGCATCCATCGTGGCGTCGATTTCGATCATCCGCTCCGGCGGTACGTTGCGCATGATCGCGTCGGTGTCTTTCAGCAGATGGCCGGTGAGGACGCAGACGATTCGTTCGCCTTCGCGCATCACGCCGGACGCGCGCAGTTTCTTCACGCCTGCCAGCGTCGTTGCGGATGCCGGCTCGCAACCGATGCCCATCTCGTCGATCTCTCGTTTGGCCAGCATTAACTCGTCGTCGGTGACCTGCTCGACGATCCCGTTCGTTTGCTGGATCGCGGCGACCGCCTTGTGATGGCTGACCGGATCGCCGATGCGGATGGCGCTGGCGATCGTCTCCGCGGCGATGCGATGGCGTTGCGCGAATGCGTCGGCATAGCTGCGATAAAACGGATTCGCGCCGGTGGCCTGGATGGACGCGAGGCGCGGCATCTTCGCGATCCAGCCGGCGTCGAACGCTTCGCGCAGTGCTTTGCCGAACGCGCTCGTGTTGCCGAGGTTGCCGGCGGGGACGACGATCCAGTCGGGCGCGTTCCACTCCAGGTCCTGCAGCAATTCCCAGACGATCGTCTTCTGGCCTTCGATGCGGAACGGATTGATCGAGTTGACGAGGTAGATGCCGAGGCGGTCGCTTGCCTCGCGGACGAGTTTCATCGCTGCGTCGAAATCGCCGCGGATGTGGAGCGCAGTCGCGCCGTACGCAAGCGTCTGCGCGAGTTTGCCGGTGGCGACTTTTCCAGCCGGGATGAACACGATGGCGCGCAGCCCAGCTTGCGCGGCGTACGCGGCCAGCGACGCGCTGGTGTTGCCGGTGGACGCGCAGGCCACCGCGCGCGCGCCGAGTCGTTTGGCTTGCGTCATGGCCACGGTCATGCCGCGGTCTTTGAACGAGCCGGTCGGATTTTCGCCTTCGTGTTTGAAGAAGATGGGGAATCGGGTGTCGGGCGTCGGGGGTCGGGCGTCGGAGGAAGACGCATGCGTTAGCTCCGACTCCCGACTCCCGACCCCCGACTCCCGCAAATACAGCCGCGTCGATCCCTCGGGATGCGTGACGATCTCGCTCTCATCGACATTCAACACCGCCTCGCGAAATCGCCAGACGCCACTTTTGTCGATCGTCTTGCGGCTGGCGAGACGCGCATCGAAGAGATTGCGATCCGGCATCGAATCGCGCTCGACGCTCAACAACTCGCCGCATTCGCAGGTGTAGCGAATCTCCGACGCGTCAAAGCGGCGTTCGCATCCGATGCACTGCAGCCATTCGCTCATATGGCGCGCACTCCCTGTCTTGCGATCGGCGAGACGCGGGCTGTCGAAGGCACTTGTTCGAAGGCCGCGCGCATCGCGGCCGCAGCGTCATGCGCGACCGCATCATCGATACAGATCGCGACGAGCGTCGGACCGGAGCCGCTGATCGTGCAGGCGAACGCGCCTGCGTCGGTCGCGGCACGCTTCACCGCGTTGAAGTGGGGGATGAGCGCGGCGCGGCGCGGCTCCGCATAGCGATCGTCGAGCGCGCGGCGCAGCAGTTCGCCGTCGCCGGTCGCGAAGGCGTGCACGACACCGGCGGTGTTGGCCATCTGCTGCACCCACACGGCGCGGCCGGACGTCGACGGCAACACTTCGCGGGCCGCCTTCGTCTGGATGCGAACGTCGGGCGTAACGAGGGCGAGGCGCCAATCGCCGCTGACGGTCAGCGCCACGATGTCGATCGGGCGGACCGATCGCGAGAGTGCGAGTCCGCCGAGGATCGATGGCGCGATGTTGTCGAGATGTTCGCCGGCGACGGTCATTTCGCCTTGCAACGCGGCCGCAGCGAGCTCGATCGGCGTCGTTTCCGAGGACATCGCCAGCGCAGCGGCGAACGCGCCGGCCACGCTGCTTGCTGCGCTGCCGCCGAGGCCGCCGGACAGTGGAAGGCCTTTGTCGATTGTGACGATCGGATTGCGTGCGTCGCCGTGCGCGCGAAGCCATGCGATCGCTGCGATCGCAGCGGCGTTGCGTTGCGGATCGAGCGGAACGAGCGCGGCGTCAACGCCCGTGATCGCATCGATGCGAGCGTCGTCTTCCGTAAGCTCCACGCTGACGCGATCGCCGAGTCCTTCGATCGCGAGGCCGAGGACATCGAAGCCGGGACCGACGTTGCCGATCGAGCCCGGCGCAAACGCGGTTGCCTTCATCGCGGACTTCTCCGCCGTTCCTCCATGGCGATGGCCACGATGTCGTTGAGCACTCCGGCCGCGGTCACCTTCGCACCCGCGCCCGGGCCGGTCACGACGAGCGGATTGGTTTTGTAGCGCTTCGAGTAAATCGCCACCTGATTGTCGGTGCCGCGCAGATGTGCGAGCGGCGAGGTCGCGGGAACAGCTTCGATGCCGACAGAGATCGCGCGGCTACGGATCTTCGCGACGTAGCGCAGCACCTTGCCGCTTTGCCGTGCGCGTTCGATGCGCTCGCGATACGCGCCGTCGAGCGCGCCGAGACTGGCTACGAACGCCCGGGCATCGGCGTGCGCTCCGTCATCGTGAAAGAGCGGTTCGAGTTCGATCTCGTCCGGCTCCGCGCGATATTCGAGCGTGCGCGCCAGGATCAGCGCTTTGCGAGCGACATCTTTTCCCGACAGATCGTCGCGCGGATCGGGCTCCGTGTACCCAAGTTCCCACGCTTTTCGCACGGCCTCGGAAAACGCGACACCATCTTCGAGCGCCGTCATCAGATAGCCGAGCGTTCCCGAAAAACAGCCGAGGATCATTTCGATTTTGTCGCCGGCCGATTGCAGTTTCCCGATCGTGTCGAGCACCGGCAGGCCCGCGCCGGCAGTGGCTTCGTAGCGAACCGAGAGTCCGCGCTCTTTCGCGGTGTCCATCAGCCGATCGAACTCGATCTGCGATCCCGCCAGCGGTTTCTTGTTCGCACAGACGACGTGAAATCCATGATCCAGCGCTTCCTGCAGCAGCGGCGCGGTCTCCTCGGACGTCAGGTCGACAAGCACCGGCCGGTACGACGGCAGCATCCACAACTCGCTGCGCATCATTGCTTCGAGCTCGTGCAGTGTCAGCGGCGAGCCGCGTTCGAACAGCCGCGCGCCCGACGCTTTCTGCTTGGCGAATCGTTGCAGCGCCGCCGGTGCAAAGCCTTTGTCGTCGAGCCGGATGCCGGATCGATCTGCGACCGCGACAACTTTCAGATCGATGCCGAGGTCGCGGCGAAGATGCGGCTGCTGCGCGATGAGTTGGCGTGCGAGTTCGCGGCCGATTTGTCCGAGCCCGAGAAGTGTGAGCTTGGCTTCGCGTCCGGTCGTGTCGGCGAGCGGACGAATCTTGTGGAGCTGATACTCGGCATGCAGCGCCCGCAACGCGCGCGTCGCATCTGCCTCGGCCACCGCGACGGTGATATTCAACTCCGACGATCCCTGCGCGATGGCGACGATGTTCACGCCCGCCGCTGCGATCGCCGAAAACGTGCGCGCTGCAATGCCGGAAGTTCCGCGCATGCCGAGGCCGACGACGGCGATGAGCGCGACGCGCTTCTCGGCGTCGATGCGATCGATGAGATGCAACTTCCGCTCGGATTCAAACGCGACTTCCAGCGCCGCGATCGCATGATCCGCTTCCGCCTCGGGCACCACGAAGCAGATGCTCGATTCGCTCGACGCCTGGCTGATCATCGACACGGAATGTCCGGCCTGCGAGAGTGCCGTGAACGCGCGGCCCGCCACGCCGGGCACGCCGATCATCCCTTTTCCTTCGATCGACACGAGGGCTTGGCGATGAATCGCCGTCAGCGCTTTGACAGGATACGCGCCCGGTTTCACGTCGCCGGCGATGCGCGTTCCGGCGTTCGTCTCGCGAAAACTGTTGCGCACCAACAGCGGAATGCGCCGGTCGACCAGCGGGATCATCGTGCGCGGATGCAGCACTTTCGCGCCGTAGTACGCGAGCTCTGCGGCCTCTCGATAGTGAAGCTCGGCGATGACGCGCGCGTCGGGAACGCTCTTCGGATCGGCGGTCATCAGGCCATCGACTTCCTTGAACAACGTCAACGCACGGGCGCCAACGCTGCGCGCGATGATGGCCGCAGAGAAGTCGCTGCCGCCGCGGCCGAGCGTGACCAGCGCGCCATCGGGGCCGCTGGCGATGTAGCCGGGGATGACGACGACCTTGCCGTCCGCCAGCAACGGCAAGATGCCCTTCTTCGCCGCGCGCTCACACTTCGAAAGATTCGGCCAGATCGCGCCGAGGCGGCGTTCAGTGACGATGACGTCAGTCGCATCGACATAGACGGATGCGATACCCGCCTCTTCGGCTGCTGCGGCGAAGATCCTCGCAACGGCGCGCTCGCCGCGAGCGACAAGCGCATCCTGCGCACGCGGCGTCAACTCTTCGAAAACGGCCACGCTCTCCATCATCGATCGCAACTCGCGCGCGAATTCGCGAATGACGTCGTGCAGTTCGTCGGCGCGCCGCTTCGATGCAATCAAGTCATCAATCAGCGCCATGTGCCGCGACTCAAACTCCGCCGCAATCTCGTCGCACGAGGAACGGTCGCGCCGCAATGCCGCCTGGCCGGCCTCGAGCAGCAGGTCGGTCACGCCATTCATCGCCGACACGACTACCGCCACATTCGGCGCCGCCCGCCGCACATGCCCGAGCGCAATCCGAACCGCCGCGGCATTACCGACAGCCACGCCACCAAACTTGAATACCTCGGGACGAACGGGCTTCATGGACCGCCGGAGTATATGAGGAGGCACAACTCGGATAATCTACGTTCCATGACGACGACAGAAATTGCCGGGCCTATTGTCAATGACATGACCGCCGAAGAGATGATTGCGCTGACCAAGCGCCACACGATTTTTTCGTGGTCGGCGCAGGCCAGCGTGAATCCGATCGCCATGGTGCGCGGCGAAGGCATCTACTTCTGGGATGCGGACGGCAAACGCTACATCGACATGAACTCGCAGTTGATGTGCGTCAACATCGGGCATGGCGACAAGCGCGTCATCGATGCGATCAAGCGTCAGGCGGAGGAGCTGGTTTACGCCGGGCCGGGAATGGCGACAGCGGTTCGGGCCCGCGTCGGCAAGATGCTCGCTGACCTCACGCCCGGCGATCTCAATCGTTTCTTCTTCACCCTCGGCGGCGCGGAAGCGAACGAGAACGCCATCCGCATCGCGCGCATCGTCAGCGGTCGGCAGAAGATCATGGTCCGCTATCGCTCGTATCACGGCGCAACCGCCGGCGCGATCTCGCTTACCGGCGATCCGCGCCGCTGGGCCAACGAGCCCGGCATCCCCGGCGTCGTCCGCTTCTTCGATCCTTACAAATACCGCAGCCACCTCTATCGCGATGGCGACAGCGATGCCGAGTTCGTGCAGCGCTGCCTCGACGAGCTCGAAGAGACGATCGCGTACGAAGGCGGCCACACCATCGCTGCGATTTTCGTGGAGACGGTCACCGGCACGAACGGCATCATCGTTCCGCCGGACGGCTACCTGCAGGGCCTGCGCGCGATCTGCGACCGTCACGGCATCTTCCTCGTCTGCGACGAAGTGATGTGCGGCCTCGGCCGAACCGGACGCTGGTTCGCCGCCGATCATTGGAACGTCGTCCCCGACATGATCACGATGGCGAAGGGTTTGACGTCCGCTTACCTACCGCTCGGCGCCGTTGCGATCAGTGATCGCATCGCCAATTACTTCGACCGCAACACGTTCTTCGGTGGCCTGACGTACAACGCTCATCCGATGAGCCTTGCAGCAGCCGAGGCGTGTCTGCAGGTGATGATCGACGACGACACGATGGGTCACACGCAGACGATGGGACGCGTGCTCGCGGAACTTCACGCGCAGATGAAAGCAAAGCATCCCTCGGTCGGCGACGTCCGCTCGATCGGTCTCTTCGGCGTGCTGGAGCTCGTCCGCAACCGGCGCACGAAAGAACCGATGGCGCCCTTCAACGGCACCAGCCCCGAGATGCAGCGCCTCGGCGCGTTCTTGCGCGAACAGGGCATGTACGCGTTCATCAACTGGAACAACCTCTTCACGAATCCGCCGCTCTGCATCACCGAGGCGCAACTACGCGAGGCGTTCACGATCATCGACCGCGCTCTCGACATCACGGACGCGGCTGTCGTCGAATAAATCGCCGATGAAAGAGCGCGCGGCAGCAGTCGTCGTTGCGTTCACGACGGCCGGCGCGCTGGCTGTTCTGTGCGTGCGCGGCTTTTACGTCCGCTGGTTCTCGGACGACTTCGCGGTTCCGGCATCCGTCGCCGATTTCGGTTTCTGGCGGGGCCAGGCGGCGTGGTATCGCGTTTGGAGCGGCCGCTTCACATTCACGTTCGTCGACGCACTGCTGGCGGCGTTGGGACCATGGACGGCGACGATCGCCGTGCTGCTGACCACGGTCGCGATGGTGGTGGCGTTGCACGCCGGTCTGCGCCGCTGGCCTCTGGCGCTGGCGATGACGACCGCGATTCTCCTCGGCACCAGCGATGTGCCGCAATCGATCCTGTGGGTTACCGGTCTGCTCTCCTACGCGGCTCCGCTGGCGGCGTTCGCGTGGTGGACCGGCAACGCAGCCAGGCGAAGCGAATGGCGATGGTTCGACGCCGGCCTTCCATTCATCGCGGGCGGCTGTTCGGAAACCGAAGTGCTCTCGCAGATCGTCATCTGCGCGATGGCATTCGCCGCATGGCGGCGCAAGCCGATGCTGGCTGGACTCATCGGATCGCTGATCAGCCTATTCGTCGTTGCATTGTCGCCAGGAAATGCGGTCCGCAAATCGCACTTTGCCGCGACACCGCCGATGCTTCATGTGATCGCGGCAACGGCTGCCGATGCGGCATCGTTTTTCGCCGATGCGGTGTCGCGCTCCGGTCTCCTGCTGATCCTCGTTTTTCTTGCGGCAGCGTTATGGGCGCCGCGCGTTTCGCGCCGCGCCGTCATCGTGGCGATCGTCTCCACGATCGGCTGCGCCGCCGTCAGCCTCGCGGCCGGAGAAGTCACGTTGGTCGTCCCATTGCCGGAACGCGCGCGGCTGATTCTCTTCGCGATGATCGTCGCCAGTGTCGCGGCCCTCGGCGCTGCGCTTCCGCGGCCGGAACGTTGGCGGTCTGCGTTCGCGATCGCCGTCACGATTGCCGCGATCGTTCCCGCAATCGTCGCCATTCAACTCGCGCGCGACATCCCGGAGGCACGCGCATTCGCGGGACAGTGGGACCGCTTCGAAGCGTTCCTCCGCCAGAACCGCGGACGCAAAGTCTTCGTCGACAACGCGCCGGGCACGGTCGGCACCCTCGTCTTCCTCGAACACGATCCCGCGCGCAACACGTTCATCAGGAGAACGTACCGGCTGCAGTCGCTGGCCGCGATGCCGCTTCGCCGCAACGGCCGGCTGATTACCGGGCCACTTCCGACCGACGCCGTTCGCTACCGGTTTGAATGAGTTTCGGAAGCGCCGCATCTTCGGCGCTCACTCCACGACCTCCCCCGACAAATCCACTTTCGGGTACTCCATCCCGAGCGACTCCAGCGTCTCCACGACGACGGCGCCGATGACCAGGTTGCGGTACCACTTCGCGTCGGACGGGATGGCGTACCAGGGGGCGTGCTTCGTCGACGTCTTCTCCAGCATGTCTTCGTAGGCCTTCATGTAGTCATCCCAGAGCTTGCGCTCCTCGATGTCGCCGTGCTCGAACTTCCAGTGTTTGGTGGGATCGTCGATGCGTGCCTGGAGGCGCTTGCGCTGCTCGTCTTTACTGATATTGAGGAAGAACTTGAGGATGATCGTTCCGCCGGCGGTCAGCGTCTTTTCAAAGGCGTTGATCTGCTCGTAGCGCTTGCGCCACACCTTCTCATCGACCAGGCCGTGAACGCGAACGACGAGAACGTCTTCGTAGTGGCTGCGATTGAAGACGGCGATCTCGCCGTTGCCGGGCGTCTTCGCATGGACGCGCCAGAGGAAATCGTGGTCGAGCTCCGAGGGTGTGGGCCGTTTGAACGAGACCACGCGCACGCCGGCCGGGCTGACGCCGCTCATCACATGCCGCACCGTGCCGTCCTTGCCCGAGGTGTCCATCCCCTGCAGGACAATCAGAATGTTGTGGCGATGCTCCGCGTAGAGAAGCTCCTGAAGCTCGCCGAGCCGTTCCGCGATCCTGGCGCTTCGTTCCTTTCCCTCGGATTTGTCATCGCATAACGGCGTCGCGTCGGGATCGAGATCCTCGATGCGGACCTTGCTGCCCGGTTCGATTCGATGCACATTCGTCTTCATCCGCTGATTCTCCCCCCAGGCGCAGTCCGCCTTCACCTGCATTTTGCATAGTCTTTCCAGCGGGGAAGACTCCGAGCGCAGATACTCCTCACCGGCATGGCAACGAAACCACGGCGGATCGCCGCAATCGACGTCGGAACGAATTCGATTCACATGATCGTGGCGGAGACGCGCGAGCATGGCTATCGCGTCGTCGACCGCGAGAAGGAGATGGTGCAGCTCGGGCTGGCCAGCCTGGACGGGCAGCCACTCACCGCCGAGGCGATGGACCGCGGCGTCGGCGCGATTAAGCGCATGGCGGAGATCGCGGCGAAGTGGAACGTCGACGAGACCTTCGCCGTGGCCACCAGCGCCGTGCGCGAGGCGCCGAATCGCCGCGATTTTCTGCGGCGCGTGAAGGAAGAGACGGGCGTGAAGGTGCGGGTCATCTCGGGCGAGGAGGAGGCGGACTACATCCTTCGCGCGGTTCGCTCCGCCGTCGAGGTGAACGGGCAGACGGCGCTTTGCATCGACATCGGCGGCGGCAGCGTGGAGTTGATCGTCGGCACCGCGGACGAGACGTATCTGACGCGCAGCGAGCCGCTCGGCGCGCTGCGGCTGGCGCAGCGTTACAGTCTCATCGAACGGCCCGCGCCGCGCGCGGTCGAGCAGTGCCGCCGGCATGTCGAAGACCGCATCGACAAACATCGCCGCCGCATTCTCCGGCTCGGCGTCGACCTCTGCGTCGGAACCTCGGGCACGATCCAGACGCTGGCAACGATGGCGGCGCAGAGCGAAACCGCGTCCACGCCGCATGGCTTGCGGCGTGTTTCCCGCGCTGCCGTGTCCGAACTGATTCCGATCCTGGCCTCGATGTCCGCCCCCGAGCGCGCGGAACGATTCGGAATCGACGGACCGCGCGCCACCAGCGTGCTTGCGGGCGCGATCGTGCTGGACACGCTTCTCGATGTGCTCAAGATCGACGAACTGCTGGCCTGCCCGGTGGCCATGCGCGAGGGAATGCTCGAAAGCCGCGTGGCCGCGCTCGAAGAGCCGGAGGAAAACGGCGGCTCGCTGCGCCAGGCATCGGTACTCTCCCTCGCGCAGCGCACCGACTGCGATCTCAAGCACGGTCTGCATGTGGCAAAGCTGGCCTCGCGCATCTTCGATCAGACCAAGCCGCTGCACGCGCTGGAGCATCAGATGACGGCGTTGCTCGAATCGGCGGCGGTACTGCACGAAGCGGGGCTGCACGTGAGCGATCGCGCGCATCACAAACACAGCTACTACCTCATCCGCCACGCCGATCTGCGCGGTTTCACGGACGAGGAGATCCTCATCATCGCCAACGCGGCGCGGTATTACCGGAAATCGACGCCCGAGGCGGAGCATGAGAATTTTGCGGAACTGACGCCGACACAGCAGCAGGACGTGGAGAAACTCGCGGCGATCCTGCGCATCGCCGAGGCGCTGGACCGCGGGCATCGCGGATCGGTGCGCGATGTGGCGGTGCGCGTGCGTCGCGACGAGGCGCTCTTCACGGTGCGCACGCGCTCGGATGCATCGGTCGAAATTGCCAGCGCGATGAAACGCGCCAAATACTTCGCGCATCTCTTCGATGTCGAAGTGCGCTTCGAGGCCAGATGAAAGACAACGAGAAATTCGTAGTTTTGCTGCGGCACGGAATTGCCGAACTGCATGGTGCGCGCGCCGATGACGACGCGCGCATCCTTACTGAGACCGGCAACCGCCGCATGAAGCAGATCGGCCGCGGGCTGAAGAAGCGCTTTCCGAAGGCGGAGGTGATCTATTCGAGTCCGCTCATTCGCTGCGTGGAGACGGCGGAGTGGGTGGAGAAAGCGTACGGTTCGCAAATCGTCGTGAAGACGTTTGACGCCCTCGCGCCCGATGCCGGCGCCGGCGACTTTCGCGCTCTCATCGACGGCAGCGATGCGCGCAGGATCATCTGCGTCGGGCATGAGCCGAACCTGTCGAAGACAATGCTGGCCGTGACGAAGATGAGCTCCGACGGCGTGATCGAGCTGAAGAAAGGCGGCTGCTACGGCATCCGCATGTTCGGCGACGGCGCGGCGCAGTTGGAGTGGATGCTTCCGCCGCGGGTGCTACGGCGGAAGTGAGATTGTCATCCTGAGCCGCCGCAGCTGCGTAGGCGAAGCCGTAGCAGCGGAGGACGGTCGAAGGACCCCCTTCCTGATAACCAGGCAAGGGTGGGCGGCACTTGAACATGGCAAGCACGCTGGGGGTCCTTCGACCGTCCTCCGGCGTTCCGCGCTTCGCGCTCCAACGCCTCCGGCGGCTCAGGATGACAGTCACTTCTTCTTTTTCTTTTTCCCGTCGTCCTTCTTCGGCGGCTTCGGCGGCTTCGCCGCCTTCCGCACCTTCTTGACCTGCTTGCGGATCACCTTCTTCGCCACCTTCACGGTCTTCTTGCCGGCCTTCAGGCCCAAGGGGAGCGTCGCGGCGGCGACGATGACTTCCATCACCGAGGCGGAGACGCGCTCCACGAACGCCTCCTTGTCTTCGGGGGCCATGTCTTTCCAGTGCTGGACCAGTGTCTGAATGGCGTCGGCAGGAAGCGGCGCGGTTGCGTTTTCGCCCTCGGGGGTCGCGGGAGGAGTGGGAACTTCGAAGTGTTCGGCGAGATGATCGAGGGAGCGGACTCCGATGTCGTGAATGTAATTGGCGACTCGTTTCGGCAGAAGATCGTGCGGTTCCATGCTCTTCCTTCCTTCAATGCTTTTTCTTTTTCTTGGCTTTGCGGCGGATCGATGCAGGATGCCGGATGCTCTCTTCGTACGGGCCTACGCTCACGGAATCGGCGCGTGCGATGCTGATGAACATTTCCTGGCTGCGGATCGGACGCTGGTCGCCCGGCGTGCGGCGGCGATAACCGCCGTCGGGCTCGAGCGTCCACGCCTTTACGTTGTCGGCCAGCGCGATGTGGAGAATCTGTTCGCTGATCCGGCCGGCTACCGCTTCGTCGCGCACCGGGAAAGTGGTCTCGATGCGGCGTAGGAAGTTTCGCGGCATCCAGTCGCCGCTGGACATCCACACCTCGGGAGCGCCGCCGTTGGCGAAGCGGAAAATACGCGCGTGCTCGAGAAAGCGGTCGATGATCGAGATCACGCGGATGTTTTCGCTGACGCCGGCGATTCCCGGCACCAGGCAGCAGATACCTCGAACGAGCAGGTCGATCTGAACGCCGGCCCGGCTGGCGTGGTAGAGCGCCTCGATGACGCTCGGATCGGCAAGCGCGTTCATCCTGGCGACGATGAAGGCCGGCTTTCCCTCGGCCGCGTTCTGCGCCTCGCGATCGATCATGCGGATGGTCCAGCGGAGATACTCGATCGGTGAGACGACGAACTCGCGCCAGCGGAGCGCGTTGCCTTTCGTCTCGACGAGCTCCTGCACGCCGGCCACGCTGAAGCCGGTGAGCAGATTCATGAGCTGCGCGGCGTCGGCGCCAAAATCGCGATCGCAGGTGAAGAGATCGACGTCCGTGTAAAGACGCCCCGTCACGGCGTTGTAGTTACCGGTCGAGAGATGAACGTAGCGCCGCAGCTCGCCCGCTTCCCGGCGGACGATGAGGCATACCTTGCAGTGAGTCTTGTAGCCGACGATTCCGTAGACGACCTGCACGCCGGCTTCTTCAAGCGTCCGCGCCCAGGTGATGTTCTTCCGTTCGTCGAACCGCGCCTGCAGCTCCACGACCGCCGTGACCTGCTTTCCCGCGCGTGCCGCGGCCGAGAGCGCGGCGATGATCGGCGATCCCGGATCGGTGCGATACAACGTCTGCTTGATCGCCACGACATCCGGGTCTTCGGTGGCCGCCTGCACGAATTCGATCACGGCGGTGAACGAATCGTATGGCCTGTGCAGCAACAGGTCGCCTCGGCGAATGATGGCGAAGATGTCGTCGGTCGTGGCCAGCTCCGCCGGCATGCGCGGATTGAACGGCGTCTCTTTGAGCGCGGGCTTATCGGTCTGCGCGTAGAGCTGCTGGAAATCGCCGAGCTTCAAGGGACCTGGGGCGAAGAAGATGTCGTCGGGCGACGATTCGGTCGCACCGGCCAGTAGCGCCAGCAGCGGATCATCCACACCCTTCTCGATCTCCAGCCACACCACCTCCCGCCGCTCGCGGCGCCGCAGCTCGATCTCGATGCTCTTGAGGAGGTCCTGCATGTCCTCTTCTTTGATGTCGAGATCGGAGTTGCGGATGACGCGGAAGGCCGAGGAGCGGAGCACCTTGAGGCCGGGAAAGAAGCGATGGACGTGCGAGGAGATCACGTCTTCGAGCAGTACGAAACGGGTCTTCTCCGGCATCGGTACGAGGCGCGGAACGGACTCGGGAATCTTGATGATGGCCACATGCCGCTCGCCGCGCTCGGACTCGAGCTGCAGCGCGAGATTGAGCGACAGGTTGGCGATGAACGGAAAGGGATGCGCGGGATCGATGGCCAGCGGCGTGAGGATCGGCTCGAGGTCGCGGCAGAAGTACTCCTCGACGAAGTTGCGCTCCTTCTTGCCGAGGTCGGCGACCAATTCGACTCGGATGCCTTCTTTGGCCATCGCTGGAATCAGCTCGTCTCCGAGGCAGCGATAGATCTCGCGCAGGAGCGAGCGGGCTCCGTCACGCACGGCCTGCAGCCGTTTCAGTCCGGTACCGCGCGAGTCCGCGGCGACGTTCGCGGCGATGAGGTCGCGGATCTCGCCGACGCGGATCATGAAGAACTCGTCGAGGTTATGGGCGCAGATGCTGAGGAACTTCACCCGCTCGAGAAGCGGAACCGAGGGATTTCGGGCCTCCGCAAGCACGCGCTCGTTGAAGGCGAGCGCGCTGAGCTCGCGATCGAAAAGCGGGACGGGATGGAGCGCGGCCAGCGGAACGACTGCCGGCGGCGCGGCCTCGATCAAAGCCGGCGAGGGAGCTGTTTCGGCTGCGGATGACATCGGGGCGGCAATGGTATGCACCCGCGGTGCGCAAAAGCATCGGGGTCCGTGTAAATTTTGTATGCAGCCGCTGATTCGCTCCGGCGTTGCCTACTTGGCATCATCCCTGAAGGACACAGCAGTATCCCGACGAGGTGGCAGTCATGTTTGATGATGTCCTGATCGAATCTGCTGGCAAGGACAAGAAAAAAGGTGGCTGGGTGACGGTACTCATCTCCGGCATCCTGCACCTTTTGATCATCGGCGCGGTCGTAGCCGCGGGGCTTTACGTCAAGAAGAATCCGGAGATCATCACCAAGCCCATTCAGGCCTTCGTCGTCTCCGCGCCGCCGCCACCTCCACCTCCCCCACCGCCCGCGGCATCGCATGCATCATCGACTCCGCATGTGCAGCACATCACACCGCAGACGCCTCAAACGTTCCATCAACCGACCCAGACTCCACGCGAAGTGCCGCAGGTCGACAACGTTCCAACCGACACCACCGGCGGCCAGGAAGGCGGCGTCGTAGGCGGACAGGTTGGCGGGGTGGTCGGCGGCGTTGTGGGAGGCGTGGTCGGCGGAACGCTGGGCGGCACGCTCGGTGGACAACTGGGCGGACAGGTCGGCGGCACCGGCGACAAACCGATGCGCGTCGGCGGTGACGTGAACCCGCCCATTGCCGTCAAACGGGTCGACCCGATCTACCCCGACGTAGCCCGCAAAGCGCGCATCGAAGGGATGGTCATCCTGGAAACGATCATCGACCGCGACGGCAACGTCACCGACGTACGCGTGCTAAAAGGTCTCCCCCTCGGACTCGATCAATCGGCCATCGACGCCGTCAAACGCTGGAAGTTCAAACCCGGAACGCTCAACGGACAGGCCGTTCCGGTCATTTTTACGCTCACGGTGAATTTCACGCTGCATTGAAAGGAGTGGTCAGTGGTTTAGTGGCCCCCTGATCACTTGAAAAAGGAGAGAAGTAATGGACGGGATGAACAGTAATTTCAGCCTCCTCGGAATGTGGTCGACCATGAACTGGGTCGCGAAAGGCGTCGTGGTCGTTCTGGCGCTGATGTCGATCTGGTCGCTGACCATCGCCATCGAACGGCTGATCCGCTTTCAAAAGGCCAAACGCGAATCGCTCGGCATCGCTCTCGGCGTCACGCCGCTGCTCAAGCAGCACAAGCTCGAGGAAGCGATCACGCTCGCAAGCGATAAGCGCTACCGCCACTCGCACCTCGCGCGCGTGCTGCGCGCCGGACTGACCGAGTTTCAGTACGAGTCGACGCAGACGCTGCCCGACGACTTCGACATCGTGGCCTCCGGTCAACGCGCCATCGAACGCGAGTCGCTCATGACCACGGCGGAGATGAAAAAGGGCCTCGGCAATCTGGCAACGATCTCCACGACCGCGCCGTTCGTCGGCCTGTTCGGCACGGTGGCCGGCATCATTCACGCCTTCCAGGGCATGGCCATCAGCGGATCGGGCGGACTCGGCGCTGTTTCGGCCGGTATCGCCGAAGCGCTGGTCACAACCGCCTTCGGACTCTTCGTGGCCATCCCCGCGGTGTGGCTCTACAACTACTTCCTCAACAAGGTGGAGCGCTTTCAGGTGGAGATGTCGAACTCGTCATCCCAGCTCATCGACTACTTCATCAAGAACGAGGCGCGCGTCCGCGCCGGAACGGCAGCGGTTCGCTAGGAGTCGAGGATGGCATTCGGCGCTGGGGGCGGAAGCCCCGACGAAGTCAAAGGAGACATCAACGTCACGCCGCTGGTCGACGTCTGTCTCGTGCTCCTGATCATCTTCATGGTGGTCACGCCGATGCTGCAGTCGGGTGTCGACGTGGCGCTGCCGCAAGGCGCGCATTCGGAGAAGAAGCCTGGCAAGGAGTCCGACCTGATCGTGTCGATCAAAGTGGATGGCACGGTCTTCATCGGACAGGATTGGATCCCCGACCGCGACCTTCCGCGCTACATGAAAGCGGAGCACGACAAAAACGCCGGCCGCAACGTGATGGTGAAAGCCGACAAGCGCATCAACTTCGGCAAGGTGCGCATGGTGATGAAAGCCGCGAACGATGCCGATTTCACGGCCGTGTCGTTCCTGACCGAGAACCAGATGGCCGGGAAACAGATCGCGCAGCAAACGAAGTGAACTGAGGTAACGCAATGTCAATGGCCGCTGGCTCCAGCCACGGAGTCCGATCCGAAATCAACATCACGCCGCTGGTGGACGTGGTGCTGGTGCTGCTCATCATTTTCATGGTGGCCACGCCGATCCTGCAGATGGGACTCGACGTCGAGGTACCGCCCAAAGTCGAGGTGACCGGCGCGCCGCCCCCCTCGGAACAGAACCAGCTCGTGGTCACCGTCCGCACCGACGGGATCTATCTCAACACGCAGAAACTGAGTGACGCCAAAGCGCTCCGCGACGCCCTCGCGCCGCAGATGCTGTCGCGCCCCGTAAACGACCGCGTCGTCTTCATCAACGCCGACGACACGGTCCCGTTCGATCGCGCCGTCGAAGCGATGGACGCGGCACACGAGGCCGGCGCGAAGAAGGTTGGCTTCCTGACGGATCCACCGGCGAAATGATTTGAACCACAAAGACACAAAGGTTGTGCTCTCTTTGTGTCCTTTGTGTCTTTGCGGTGAAACGGTTTCCTACTCCACTTTTTTCGCGAACTGCACGCTTGGATCCTGCGTGGTGTTGTCGGTCGTCGAGCCGTAGACGAACGCGCTTCCGGAGGTGATCTGGATGGTGATCGTCTCGCCGCCGGCCAGGACGTAGCCGTCGAGAATTTCGGTTGATCCGATCTGGCGGAAGAACGTCGGTCCGAAACTCTTCGACGTCGTCTTCACGACGACGCCGTCTTTGTTGCGCACGGTCACGTCGAAGCCCACACCCTGCTCGAGCGTGCGTACGCCGATGTTGAGACGGAAGTGCGTATCGGCGGGAGCGATTAGTACTCCGCTGTCGCCGTTCTGCAGAGCGTCGGATGCCGCCATCGGCTCGAGCGCGAGGCCGGTCGTTCCGGCCGCGCCTGCGTCGTTGAAGACGCGCGCGAGCAGCACCGGGAACGGCGAGCCGGCGTCGGCGACGATGTCCGCGCTTCCGAGTCCGCTGGCGATCCCCATCGCGGGGAGGAGGTCGGCGTACGAGAGACTCTTGCCGGCGGGAATCGAGTACGCGAGCGACGGATCGCTCGCCGATCCCGACACCGCCTGCGTATGGAAGACGATCTTGCCGGAGACCGCAGTGCTCTTCGGGTTGTAGAGCTGGACGGAGGTCTTGAAGTACGCGCCGAAATTGCCGGGCACCGAGCCGACGACCGGGAGAACGCGCGTTTGCGCCACCGGCGCGACGATGACCAGCACCGAGACGGCGTTCGAATTTAGCGATGCGGTGTTGCAGCCGGTGCTCTGATTGCGAGCACGAACGCGGTAGTAGTAGCGGTTGGCCGCCGCGTGCGTGAACGACGTGGAAGTCGCGTTCACGTTCGTCGAGGTGACCGTGAGGAAGTTTGCATCCGTCGATTCGTCGATGACGTAGTCGGTCGCGCTGCTCACCGCAGCCCAACTGACGCTGTACGGTGTCCCGGTGTTGGCGGTTGCGGGCGCGCTGATCTGCGGCGCTGTCGGAATCGTGCAGGGAGTTGTGGCGGGATTAACCGTCAGCTCCGCGGTTGCGTTCGCGCCGCCCGCGCCGGCCGGTAGCGTGGCCGTGATCGTGGCGGCGCCGACGGCGGAACCGAAGACGTTGAAGTTAGCGGAATGCGACCCTGCGGCAATGTCTACCGACGCCGGCATCGAGGCGATCCCAGGATTCGAAGACGTCAGTGTCACGGTGGTATTCGACCCGACGTTGGAGCTGGTCTGCACCGTGTACGTCGTCGATCCGTTAACCTCGATCACCCGGCTATTCGGAACGATCGCCAGCGTCAGGTTGGGGATGTTGATCGCGCCGTTCACGAGGGTGAGCGAGCCTGGAGACGTTTCTCCGATCGTCCCCGCTTGATTCGAAAGTACCGTCCCCGAACCGAGCGCCAGCGTGATCGTAGAGCCGGGTGCCGCCGATGGTGAGAGGGTGAAGACGAGATGCGCGATCTGATCGCCCGGAGGAGGCGCGTTGAGCGTGAAGGGAACGAGATTCGTCGATTCGTCGAAACTTGCAAACCACGTGATGGTGCCGGACGTGCCTGGCGAACCCTCGGAAGGCGTCGACAACGCGGCAGTGATGCCGGCTCTCGTGAACGTAACCGACTGGACAGCCGCAGCCGGCGAGTAATCGACAGTGATGCTGAACGACTGGATCTTCGAACCCGCTGCCTGATCGCGGCCAAGCGGAGTACCGGAGACGTCGCGCACATAGACCGGAACATCGACGGTATTGCCGGTCGCGGTCACCGTGCCGACCGTGACGGCGTCCTGTGCGAATACCGGAGCGGCTGCGACGAGTGCGAAAAGAATCAGAAAGAAAACGAATGCTTGCGACGCCAGGCGGGAGTGCTTCGGGTTCATTCCGTGTCCTCGGGGGTTGGTTGGGGGGATTCGCGATCAATGCGCGCAAGGCGAGACAACTAGAAGCCGTTTGCACGCATTCCGAGGATGCCGGACTCAAACGAAGAGCCGGCCCGGAGAACCGGGCCGGCTCATCAAAATCAGAAGCGTGAGCGAATGGCGATGAAGGCCAGAGAGATGGCCAGCACCAGGAGTGCGATGTGTCCAAGCGCGGGCACCGAGGGAAGGACGGTGATCGACCCATTGACGAGCGTCAGAGCACCGTTGCTGACCGTCTCCCCCACTGTTCCCGAGTCGTTCGACAGCTGCGTGAGCGAGCTCGGGTCGAGCGTGAGCGTGATGATCGTCCCCGGTGTCGCCGTGTTCGCAAGCGTAACGTGCAATGTGGCCACCTGATTACCCGGCAATGCGCCGTTGAGCGTGAGAGGAATCGGATTCGTCGCTTCACTGAATGAATCAATCAACGAGATCGATCCAGCGCTCGATGGACTGCTTTCCGACGCCGGCGTCAGAGATGTGGTGACCCCGCCACGCGTGAACGTGATCGACTGCACTGCGGCCGCCGGCGAGTAATCCACCTTGATGGCGTATGCCTGAATGTGGAGTCCGGCCGGCTGATCAAGGCCGAGCGGCGTGCCGGACGAATCGCGGATGAACACCGGCACGTCAACCGTCGAGAATTGCGGTCCGGTGACCGTTGCCACCGTTACAGCGTCGGGGGTCACGACGGCAGCCCGCGCCACTGACGTGGTCAGCAGCGTTGTGCCGATGCCGATCAGCAGCGTGGCGGCAAGAGTCTTTAAATGATTCGGTTTCATTTCGTTGTTCCTTCTCGCGCCTTAATTCAGTTTGAGTTCGGGTGTGCGGGGCTGCGGCGTTGACGCGTTGCCGATCTTCGTGCCGGTCACTTTGAGTTTGCCGTTCGCAACGCTGGCGGTCATCGTTCCGGCTTGATTGCCGAGCATCGTCAGTTGTGGATCGATGCTGAGCGTGGCGTTGCCGGCTTCGATCTCGATCTCAGCAACGACAGCCGAATGAGAGGCGCCGAGGACGAGATTTCCGTACGAGACGAGATACGACAGATCGTTGCCGGCAAGGCGATCGGTCTCGAATGCGACCGCCAGATCCTTCGCGGCTCCTGCTTTCCGGATCGTGGCGTTGCTGACTTCGCCGTCGAAATGAACGCGCAGAGACATTGCCTGCGGGGCGACCGATCCCTGTCCCGCCGTCATGATGACCGGCACGACGTAATGTCCGTTGCGGAGAACGGCTTTGCCGAGTGCGATGGAGCCGGAGAGTTGCGGCGCTTCCGTTCCGACTGCCAACGCGGTCACCTGCGGTGCGTTCGGAATCGAGTTCGGACGCGGTCCGCCGAGGAAGAGGTAGTTGACGAGATAGAAGATGTCGAGCGGGTTGACTACTCCGTCGCCATTCGCGTCACCCGACAACATACCGGCGGCTCCCATCGGCGCCGGCCCACCCATGTACAGGTAGTTGACGAGGTAGAAGATGTCCATCGGAGAGATGGTGCCGTCGTTGTTCGGATCGAACTGCTGCGGCTTGTAGAGATAGCCGTTCGTCAAGGTGCCGGTGGAGGTATTGGTATTCGTCACGGTCACGTTGACGGAGCCTGCCGTATGAGCCGGCGTCCGCGCGGTGATCTTGGTCGAGCTCACGACCACGACGTTGGTGGCCGCCGATCCGCCGAAGGTAACGGTCGCGCCGGCGTTGAAGCCTGTTCCGTTGATCGTCACGGCCGAGCCTCCGGCGATGGTGCCGCCGACCGGTGAGACCGAGGTGACGGTCACCGGGCTGACAGGCGTGACGGTCACATTCGCGGACTTCGCGTCGCTGCAACCTGCACCCGTCGTCACGGTGACGTTGAGAGTCAGTGTTCCGGCCGCACCAGCAGTGAAGGTGATGCTGTTGGTACCGGTTCCGCCGGTGATCGTGCCACCACCGATGGTCCAGGCGTACGTTGCTCCGCCGCCGGCGTTCGTTACCGACGCAACATTGCCGGTCGAGCCGGACGGCACGCTGGCGGGCGCAGTGATGGTGGCATCAGGTTTGGGATTGACAGTGACTGTCGTGGCGGCTGAGGCGGCACTGCTGCAGCCGGACGACGTCACGATGACCGTGTAGTTGCCGCCCGCCGTGGCGGGGTACGTCTGCGCGGTGGCTCCGCCGATCGGATTGCCGTTGAGGTACCACTGATTACCCGACGCGCTGCTCGAGGTCAGCGTGACGCTGCCGCCGGTGCAGAACGTGGTCGGGCCGCCCGGCGTAATCGTCGGCGTGGAGGGAGTGGCATTGACGGTGACGGAGGTCGTACCGCCGGCCGAGGTGCAACCGCTGACCGTGATC
>JAFAOU010000087.1 GCA_019247495.1 Acidobacteriota bacterium | reverse complement strand
GTGGAGTTGTTCAAGGAATCGGTCGATCTCATCACGCTCGCCGCGTTGCAGCATGCGGATCGCGACACGCGCACGAAGAATCAGCACCAGATCAACGGCGCGGAGATGAAGGCCGCGTGGGCCGGTATCGTCGGAACGAGCAAGCCGGCCGTCGAGCCGCATACCGCGCCAGCCAAATCAGGCGAAAAATTCGCCACCATCAAAGCGATCGTCGCCGAGAAATTGGCGGCGTTTGAAAAATACAACGACCTCTCCAACGCCGTCTTCTCACGTAACGTCCAGGTCTACATGGCCCGACACATGTGGCCGAGCGATGCCGAGGATGGGACGGCGTTCAAGAAGCAATTCACGGAGACCATGGTGGCGTGGACCGGCGACGTCATGCTCGAAGCGGAGAAGCGCGCGAAGAAGCGGGGCCATCCGCTCATCCGCATCGACGACGTTCACGACGCCGTGCAGATGTACGAGCCGCACGTGCTCAACGAATACGAGGACTGCATCTACTTTCCTCGGCTTCCCAAGTCCGATCAGATCGTGATCGAGGCGTACGACCTCGACGCCTTCCGCGATCCGGGATTGCACTGGATGTATCTGAACGAAGTCCTCCACGATCCGAACTACAAGGGGACGATGGAGCCCGATCCGTTTGCGGCCGAGCTGCTCACCGAGGGCGGCGCGCAGATGGGAACGTTGATTTTGCGCGTGGCCGGGAAAAGCGCCACGGCGGCGAATCGCGATCGTCTCGATCGCTCCGATCTGTCGCAATCGCTCAAGACGATTCAGTCGCTGCTCGACAAAAACGCGGCGCTTCCGCCGGCCAAGAAAGTGACGACGACGATCGCCTCGGCGCCGTCGAAGCCTTCGACGAAAGGGAAGTTCTTCACCGACGTCACTGCCACCAGCGGCATCAAATTCGAGCATCGCATGTCCGACTGGCTGGCCCGGCTCATTCGCAGTTACTCCGTCAAGGAAACCGAAACCGTGCTGGCCGTGCCTCCCGCGTTCGGCGGCTCGGGCATCGCAGCCGAGGACGTGAATGGGGACGGATTCATCGACGTGCTCGTCCTCAGCGGGTCGGGCAACGCGCTGTATCTCGGCGACGGCAAAGGGCACTTCACCGATGTCGCCGAATCGGCAGGACTGGCCTGGAAGCGTCCCGATGGCCGCCCCGGCGAGCCGCGCCAGCCGATCATCGCCGACTTTGACAACGACGGCCTCCCCGACATCCTCATCACCTACGCCGACGACGATCACCGCGTTTATCGCAACCTCGGCAACGCCAAATTCGAGGACGTCACCGCCCGCACGAACCTCGGCGGCAAAGGTCTCGTGGGCGGTCCCGCCACCGCGCTCGACTTCGACAAAGACGGCCTGCTCGACCTCTACATCGGCTACTTCGGCGATTACGTCCACGGCGTCCTGCCGACGTTCGCGCGCCGCAACACCAACGGCCTCCCCAACAAGCTCTTTCGCAACAAAGGCAACTTCGTCTTCGAGGACGTCACCGCCGGCAGCGGCGTCGACAACACCGGCTGGGCCCAGGCCGTCAATCACGTCGATTTCGACGGCGACGGTTGGGAGGACCTGATCTGCGGCAACGACTTCGGCGCCAACTCCTGGTACCGCAACCTCGGGAACGGAAAATTCGAGGAGGTCTCGTCGAAACTCGGCACCGACAAGCCGAGCTACACGATGAACATCGGCATCACCGACCTCAATCGCGACGGCTTCCCCGACGTGTACATCTCCAACATCGTCACAATGAACAAGGATGAAAAATACGTCCTCCCCGACGCCAAGACGCGACTCAAGTTCAATCCGCAGAAGATGGCCAACATGCGCGTGGTGGAGGCGAACGATCTCTGGACCTCGACTGCCAAGGACAACAAGTTGGTTTCTTATCAACATTCGCAAGCCATCGGCCGCGGCTACAAGTCCACCGGCTGGTCGTGGGGCGCGAACTTTTTCGACTTCGACAATGACGGCGACGACGATCTCTATCTCGTTAACGGCATGAACGAATACGCGGTCTACTCCAGCGTCAACCCCTACTTCACGAACTCCTCGGGGCAACAACAGCAGACCATCGTCCCGGTCGCGGAAAAAGAAGCCCCGGTCTTCTTCGTCAACCGCAACGGCATGCTCGAAGAACAATCGTCCCAAAGCGGCGCCGATCCCGCCGGCAACGCAAGAGCCGTAGTGATGTTCGACATGGACAACGACGGCGCGTTAGACATGATGGTCAACAATTTCAACGCCCCTGCAATGCTCTACCGCAACAACGGAGCGAGCGGAAATCACTGGATCAAAATCCGCCTCACCGGCGATCCCTCCAAAGGCGTAACAAGAGACGCCATCGGTGCCAGGATCCTCGTCGACACCCCGCACCTGAAAAACCTCTGGCGCGAAGTCTTCAGCACAATCGGCTACCTGACCTCACCCCCAAAAGAACAACACCTCGGCCTCGGCACCGACACAAGAGCCGACGTAACAGTGATCTGGCCCAACGGCGACCGGCAAACGTTCAAGAATCTCGCAGCGGATCACACATACCGAATCAACCAGACCACCGGCCTCCAAAAGTGATCCTAAGTGCGCTATTTCTCTCTGCCGTTCTCCGCTCCTCCGCGTCTCCGCGTGAACCCGTCCCCTTTAGAAATCACCTCAACCACGAATCTTCACCCTACCTGAAACAACACGCCAAAAACCCCATCGCTTGGTACCCCTGGGGCGAGGAAGCGCTAAGAGCAGCAAAAACACAAAACAAACCGATCTTCCTCTCCATCGGCTACTCCACCTGCCACTGGTGCCACGTCATGAACGCCGAGTCGTTTTCGAACGAAGAAATCGGCGCATTGATGAACGCGAACTTCATCGCCATCAAAGTCGACCGCGAGGAACGCCCCGACGTCGACAGCACCTACATGGCCGTGGCGCGCAAACTCATGTCCGATCCGGGCTGGCCGCTGAACGTGATCCTCACGCCCGAGGGCAAGCCGTTCTTTGCCGCCGCGTACATCCCCAAAGACCGCCTGAGCGCGTTACTCACAAACCTTGGCAAAACCTGGAAGGAGCACCCCGAGCAGATCGCATCCACCGCATCGATGGTCATGCAGTCGCTCGCGCCGGACAACGCATCGGCCGATATCCCCGGCCCCGAGCTGTTAAAAAAAACGTATCAACAATTCGCGGAGCGATTCGACGCCATCAACGGCGGCTTCAATCCCCCGCCGAAACTCCCCGCCGCCCATCAGCTCATGTTCCTCCTCCGCTACTGGCGCCGTACCGGCGAGCCGCACGCGCTGGAGATGGTCGAGACGACGCTGCAAAAAATGCGAGCCGGTGCGATCTGGGACGCCAACCGCGGCGGTTTCCATCGCTACACCGTCGACGCCGAGTGGAAACAGCCGCACTACGAAAAGATGCTCTGCGATCAGGCGTTGATCGCGATGGCGTACCTCGAGGCGTTCCAGGCGACCCACAAACCGGAGTACGCCGCCACCGCGCGAGCGATCTTCACCTACGTCCTGCGCGACCTGCGCGCCCCGAACGGCACGTTCTACGCCGCGAACGACTCCGACAACCGCACCGCCCGCGACGAAAAAATCCTCACCGACTGGAACGGCCTGATGATCGCCGCGCTCTCGCAAGGCGCCGCGGTGCTCGACGACCCGTCCTACGCGCTCGCCGCCCGCCGCGCCGCGAACGTCCTCATCGCGAAAGCAAAACTCCAACACTCCGACAAACAACAAGCCGTCTTCCTCGACGACTACACCTTCCTCACCTGGGGCCTGCTCAACCTCTACGAAGCAACCTTCGAAGTCCGCTACCTCAAGAGTGCAATCGCCCTCGAACGCGAATCGTTAACGCGTTTCCGCGACGCGAACGGCCGCTTCTACCTCACAGCGTCAGACAATCTGTTGCTCCGACCTCGCGAAACCAGCGACGGCGCCCTCCCCTCCGGCAACTCCGTCCAGCTCACGAACCTGGTCCGCCTCTCGCGCATCACCGGCGACGCCATCTACGAAACAGCCGCCAACGATCTCCTCCGCACGAGCGCCGAGGTGACGATCATCCCCTCCGCCTCCGCCCATCTGATTAGCGGAGTCGATTTCTTCCTCGGCCCATCGTTCGAAATCGTCCTCGCCGGCACGGATGTAGGTACGCTTCAGCGCGCAGTCTTCGCGTCGTTCGTCCCGAACAAGGTCGTGCTGCACAACGGCGCCGATATCGCGCGCATCGCGCCGTTCACCGCGGCGCAGCGCGCCATCCGCGGCAAACCGACCGCCTACGTCTGTACGAATCGCCTCTGTCGGCTGCCGACGGGTGCCCCTGAGCGGGTTCAGGCCCTGCTTATCAATCCTTGGAAGTAGGGATTGCACCAAAGAGCGGAAGGAGAAACTTGCTTGTCGCGCCGCTAATGGAATTGACGGGTAAGCCAGCGCGAACGCGACGCCGGCCGACCCGAGCAATTTACCGGAAGAACTTCGACAGAATCTCGCGAACCCATCCCAGGGGGATAACTCCCAGCCTGTTCGCCAACAACATCGCCAGCAGAGCAATAAGTGCGCGAGCTAAACGGCTACGTTCAAGGCGGTGCAGCGTAAGCCACGCAACGGATGTTATAGCTTGCATCGTGTAGTAAGCGCGTGCCCGACGTACACCGAATTCAATTATGGCTCGTCTGAAATCCTCCTCCATGTCGCCGAGGAGCACTTCGCGTTCGTCATGGGTCAAGAACAAGTAAAGCAGGTACTTTGCCGTGGACGGTTGGTGATTGCCCTCAAGTGTTTTTTGTCTTTTCATGTGGTACGTCCCTTCGCTTTAAGACGACATGTGCTTGTTCCTAGGGTGGACCGTGGTGATGGAGGCCAGTGCCGTGTTTCGCCTTCTGGATACCCATTTCTGTTCACCTCTCTTTCTTACGTTGTTGCTGCTAGTGCGGCTGGCATACGCATGACATTAAGAGACCGGTGCACGGAGGCTTCGCCTCTAGGCGTCAGCTCGAAAAACCGCTTACTGCGGCCACCGCGCGCTGGAGTTGGGTCACCTCGCCAAGAATGTACAAGTCCCTTAGCTTGTAATCGGTCAAGCGTTGCGTAAATCGCCCCTAGTGAAATCCGACGTTGTGGTCCGTCTTCTTCGCCGTGATGCCGCCTCCGGGTAGCTGCGTCGCGGATCGTGATCCCGTACGAATACGGACTACTGTCAATGACGGCGAGAAGAACGAGTAGCTCAAAAGCGCCAAGCAGTATGGCGAGAGCATTGTCTTTACCTCCTTCAGTGGTTGTTGCTTTTTCGTTGTTCATTGATTCATTCCTTTCAGTGTTGATGGTGGACTTTGCGGCTAGTTCATATCGGCACCTCCTTTCGAGGGCGGGCTCACCAGTTGGCCCACGCGTATACAATGCAGAACAAATCGTGCCAAAAGCAAGGGCATTTCTCGGTGCTGCCGTAAGTGGCGGTGACAGAAAGACTTGCGCCATCCAAGTCGTCTTTCTTGGCCTGAAGGGATGTTAATCCCGACTCAGCTTTCGGAAAAAGTTGCGACGATCGCGCAGCAGATATCAGCTCTCATCGAAGAACGCAGAATGTCAGCCGGTCCGGTCTGTCGCAGTACGGCGATTTTGTCATCGTGCCAATTACAATGCCCCCTCATGCGCGCAACCATCGCTATCCTCGCCTCGCTCATCGCCATGTCTACTCTCGCTGCACCACCGGTTGATTTCGCCAAACTGACGAAAAGTCAGGAGGTGGCGGGGTTTCGCGTCGAATCGGTTTATCTGAACGATGCCGACAAGCCGGTCGGCGCGCGGTTTGTTCATCGACGCAGCGGCTTCACGCTCGATCTTTTGCAGATCGAGTCGGTGCCGCAGGCGCATACATGGGTGAACTCGTTTCCGGTGTCGGATCAGGGGGAACCGCATACGCAGGAGCATCTGCTGGTCGGGAAGGGGACGACCGGGCGCGCGTTTGCAGGACTGGACACGATGTGGCTTTCGCAGTCGAGCGCGTACACCGGACAGTGGCGTACGAACTACGTTTTCAACACCTCGGCGGGTCCGAGTGTGTTTTTTAAGCTGCTCGATGCGCAGCTGAATGCGCTGCTGAATCCTGACTACACGGATGAGGAGATTCGCCGCGAGGTGCGCAACTTCGGCGTGACTGAGAATCCCGATCACTCGCTGCGGCTCGAGGAGAAGGGATCGGTCTACAACGAGATGACCAGCTCGTCGTCGAGTCCGTTCCGGCAGTTGTTCCGGACGTCCGGGCAGCTCGTTTACGGCAAGGAGCACCCGCTGTCGTACAACGCCGGCGGCGAGCCTTCGGGGATTCGAACCATGAAGCCGGAGGACATCCGCGGCTTCCATGAGAAGCACTACTTCCTCGCCAACATGGGGTCGATCGTGGCGCTGCCGCCGGATGTTCCGGTCGCGGACGCGCTGACGCGCATCAACGCGATCCTCGATCGCCTGGAGCAACACGAGGGCGTGCGCAAGGGCATGAGGATGGAGGATCAGCCCAAGCCGGCTGCGTCGCCGGCGGGGATGATCGCGTTCACCGAATATCCGAACCGCAATCCGCAGCAGCCCAGCCCGATCGCGCTGACGTGGCCGGCCACGCGGATGGATCTGAATGCCGACGACGAGCTGCTGCTGAATCTCTTCTTCGACAACATCGCCAGCGACGCCACGTCGAATCTGTACAAGAAGTTCATCGACAGCAAGACGCGGACGATGGATATCGGCGCGAAGACGGTCAACAACCGCGTCAGTGCGGAAGAGGGGCATCCGGTCTCGATCTACTTCGGCGACGTGGCGGCCACGAACCTGACGCCGGAAAAACTGGCCGAGATTCGCAAAGTCGTGACCGATGAAATTGCGCGCATCGCGAATTTGCCGGATGGTTCACCGGAGCTCGACGAATTCAACAAGCGCGTTGCGGGCCGAGTCGTCGAGCAGCATCGCGACCTCTCCAAGTTCGTCAACTCGCCGCCGTTGTTCGGCTTCCGCAACACCGGCTCCGCGTGGATGGATCAGCTGCTTGCGCTGGAGAAAACGGGCACCTTCAAGAAGTCGCTGACGTTGAAGCCCCAGCTCGCGCATGTCGATGCGCTCATCGCCACGAAGAAGAATTTCTGGCGCGATGCTCTGGCGAAGTGGCAGATCACCGGCGTCGAGCCGTTTGCCGTGGGTGCGAAGCCGAGTCCGGAGATGATCGCGCGCAACGACTCCGAGCGCGCCGCGCGTGCGAATGCCGAGGCGCTGCGGCTCGCGAATCAGTACGGAGTGACCGATCCGCAGGAGGCCATCAAGCGGTATCGCACCGACTACGACGCCGAGACCGCGCGCATCGACACGGCGGCGAAAGCCGTCAAGGCGGCGAAGTTCATCGACGCGCCGCCGATGACCATCGACGACGGGCTGAAGTTCGCGACGGTGAAGCTCGCGCACGACGTGCCGATGGTCGCCTCGACCTTCGAGAACATGACCAGCGGCACGACCGGCATCGCCCTGCGCCTCGACACGCTGCCGCCCGACGACTATCGCTACCTCGCGTTGCTGCCGAACCTGCTCACGCGCGTCGGCGTGATCGAGAACGGCAAGCCGGTGTCGTTCGACGAGATGACGGAGCGGCTGCGCAACGAGATTCTGGCGCTCAATTCCTACTTCAGCACGAACACCCGCACCGGCCGCGCGGAGCTGGTCGTCCGCGGCGCGGGGAACGATCGGGCGGAATCGAAACGGGCCATCGAGTGGATGCGGCTCGTGATCGAGCATCCCGACTGGCGCGTGGAAAACCTCGCGCGCATTCGCGATGCCGTCGATCAGTCGTTGAGCCAGTTGCGCAACACGATGCAGGGTGCCGAGGAGTCGTGGGTGCAGAATCCGGCGGAGGCGTGGCGGCGGCAGGACAGCGCGCTGCTCATGGCGACGAATTCATTCCTGACGCGTTCGCACAACGCGCTGCGGTTGCGCTGGATGTTGAAGGAAGCGCCGGCGGCGGATCGCGATGCGATCGCCGCGTATCTGACGTCGCTCGCGTCGGCCAAGGCTTCTCGCGCGGACCTGAAGGCGTTCATCGCTGCGGAGACATCCGGCAAAGGGACGGCGCCCGATTCGTTGCTCTCCTTCGCAACGTCGTATTCGCAACTCTCGCCGGGCGCGAAATCGATTGCATCCGATGCGTTGAAAGATCTCGATCTGACGCTCGTCGAAATCCCCGATGCAAGCCTGGCCGCCGACTGGTCGCAGCTCGTCACCGACATGCGCGACGATCTCGCCACGCCGCCGGCCGAGGCACTGGCGAAATTGGATGCGGTGCGCAAACACATCCTCCACGCCGGGAACGCGCGCATGTTCCAGGCCGCTTCGGCGACGACACAGAAATCGCTCGAAGCGCCGATCGCTGGTTTGATCAATGCGCTCGATCCGGCGCCGGTGTCGCGCGTGATGATCAAAGGACAGAACATCGTCGAAGCGCGGCTGCGGCAACGCGGTGCGATTACCGATCCGCCGTCGTTCGTCGGCCTCCTCGCTCCCAACATGAACGGCGGCGTGATCATCACCTCGGCGCCGGGCACGTCGTACGCCGATTTTGGCGACCGCGACAAGCAGCTCGACTTCCTCTCTTCGCGCCTCTTCGCCGGCGCCGGTGCGCACGGCATCTTCCTCAAGACGATCGGCGCCGGCCTCGCCTACAGCAACGGCCTGCGCGGATCGGTCAGCGCCGGGCGCACCGGCTACTACGCCGAGCGGACGCCCGAGCTGCCGCAGACGGTCCGCTTCGTGATCGGCGAACTGCGCAACGCGCCGCGCGATCCGTCGCTGGCCGATTACACGATCGCGCAGGCATTCGGCGAACTGCGCGGCGCCGCCGCCTACGAGACGCGCGCCGAGGCCATGGCCGCGGACCTCGCGGACGGACAGACGCCCGATCAGGTGCGCAAGTTCCGTCAATCGATCCTCGCCCTCCGCGCCGATCCAAACCTCGGCGACAAGCTCTTCGATCGCAAGGATCGCGTCCTCTCGGCATCTCTGCCCGGCTATGACGGCGCGACGTGGAAGCCCGCCGCGGACGCGAGCTATTTCGTCATCGGCCCCGACAAGCAACTCGATGCATATGAGCGGTATCTGCAGACATTCGGAGGGAAGCTGGTGCGGTTGTATCCGCGCGATTTCTGGATGTGATCACGCGGAGACGCGGGGACGCGGAGAAAGGCGATGGTGCGATAGGATTCATTCATGTCCGATCGACGCTTCGAGATGCTCTCCAGCAGCGAGAGCGGCCTGACTTACGTTCGCGAAAAACGCGGCGGCGTGATGCGCGTGCTGACGGAGAGCGAGCTGGCGGATTTCAATGATCCGCCGCCGTGTCCGCAGTGCGCGGAGCAGTTTGGATGCGAGCATTTCAACTGCGCGGGCGAGGCGATGCTGAGCGAGGATGAAGTCGAATCCGTTGCGCCACCGCAGTGGCTGGCGTTCGCGAAGGCGTGTGGCATCAGCCGAGAGGATCTCGATCGTCTGAAGTTGATCGAAGAGCACGAAGGCGAGTACCGCGTCGCGCCCGGCGCGGACATGCGCACGCAGGAGATCGTGCTGCTTCTCAATGAACGGTAGCGGAGCCTCGTCGCGCGACGGAGCGCTGGCGTCCTCGCCGGCTGGCCCGGCGGCGTCTCGCCGCCGAACCGCCAAACCCTCAGCATCCGCTGGTAATACGGCGGCCGCGCAAGCTTCCCGATCGGCGGCGAGGACGCCGCCGGGCCAGCCGGCGAGACGCCAGCGTTCCGGCCACTCGTGATGCATCTTTTCGGTCTGCTGCCGTCTGATCTCGCGTCGCATCTGCGCGCCAACGGCGTCGACATTCGCGACGCCGAAGCGCGGCGGGTGATCGCGCATGTGATGGCGGGACGCGCCGGCTTTCCGGTTTCGCGTCCGGTGCCGCGCAAGGTCGAAAACGCGGTCGAGCAATT
>JAFAOU010000075.1 GCA_019247495.1 Acidobacteriota bacterium | reverse complement strand
CCGGCCAGCAGCAGATACGTCGACTCGTAACGGAACCAGTGCTTGGCCGAACCGCGCCAGCCGAGGGAGAGCATGCCGTAGATAGCGCGAGAAACGTTGCCGCGGGCGCGGTCGCGCAGCGTGGCCAGATCGGGGATCAGTCCGACGTACCAGAAGAGCGCCGAGACGGTGGCGTACGTCGAGACCGCGAAGACGTCCCACATCAGCGGGCTGCGGAACTGCGGCCACAACGTCATCGTGTTCGGATACGGGAAGAGCCAGAAGTCGTACCACGGCCGTCCGGTGTGCAGCGCGGGGTACAAGCCGGCCGCGGCGACGGCGAACAGCGTCATCGCCTCGGCGAATCGATTGATCGACGTCCGCCACTCCTGCCGAAGCAACAGCAGGATTGCGGAGATCAGAGTTCCCGCGTGGCCGATGCCGATCCACCAGACGAAGTTGAGGATGTCGAAGCCCCAGCCGACCGGATGGTTGATGCCCCAGATGCCGACGCCGACGAGGAGCAGCTTGCCGATGGTGGCGGTCAGAATCATGACGCCGAAGACGCCGGCGCCCAGCCCGACCCACCACAGCTTCGGCATCTGTTTGCGGAGGACGATGGAGCTGATCTGATCCGTCACGGACGCAAACGTGTGCCCCGGCTCCACCGTCGGAACGGGGATGAAGCGCTCCGGGATGTCTTGCGTTACCGGGCGGATTTCGTGGGCTGGGGTTTGGTTGGTTGCCATGGCTGGTTAAAAAGGCTTTTCACCACAGAGACACAGAGAGCACAGAGTGATTTTCTCTGAGTCCTCTGTGCCTCTGTGGTTCAGATTCAAGATTGCTATCCCCTGATCTCAGGATTCGGGTTCCGTATCGCGCCGAGGTATGTCGTGCGCGGACGCGTATTGAGTTCTGCGAGTAATGCGTAGTTCGTCGGTTCGCCCTTCAAGGCCGCGACGTGGCTCTTCGGATCGTTCATATCGCCGAAGACGATCGCATCCGTCGGGCACGCCTGCTGGCAGGCCGTGACCACTTCGCCATCGCGCACGCGGCGGCCTTGTTTCTCCGCGTCGATTTTTGCGGCGTTGATTCGCTGCACGCAGTACGTGCACTTCTCCATGACGCCGCGCGTACGGACGGTGACGTCGGGATTGCGCTGTGCTTTGAGCGCGGGCGTTTCGTAGTCGCTGTAGTGGAAGAAGTTGAAGCGGCGCACTTTGTAGGGGCAGTTGTTCGAGCAGTAGCGCGTGCCGACGCAGCGGTTGTAGGTCATGTCATTCAGACCTTCGCCGCTGTGCGACGTGGCGCCGACCGGACAGACCGGCTCGCACGGCGCCTGCTCGCACTGCATGCACGGCACCGGCTGGTGATAGACCTCCGGATTGTCCGCGTCACCCTTGTAGTAGCGATCGATACGCAGCCAGTGCATCTCGCGCTCGGCCAGGATCTGCTCCTTGCCGACGACGGGGATGTTGTTCTCCGACTGACAGGCCACGACGCAGCCGTTGCAGCCGGTGCAGACTGAAGTGTCGATGACCATCGCCCATGCGTGCGACTTCGAGTAGTCGTACTTCGGGTACATCGACTCCGGGCTCTCTTCTTCTTCGCGTTTGTAGTCGTGGGCGAAGTCGGGCTTCTTCAGATATTCGTCGAACGACGCCGAGCGGATGATGCCGCGGTCGGCGCCGACGTCGCTCGCATTGAGGCTCTGGTGCTCCTGCGTGCAGGCGACGTCGTACGGACCGGCGTTCGTCAGCGCGATGTCGGCACCGGGCCCGCCGTTGAGCGCATCGGAGAAGCGGAACGGCGTGAGGTCGATGCCCATCGTGTTCCCGGAAATGTGGAAGGCATCGAGGTCTGGGCCGTACATCCCTTTCGTATCGGGAGAGGGCGTGGCGATCTTGCCGCCGCGCGTCCGGCCGTAGCCCATGAACATGGTGATGGTGCCGTCGGCGTGACCGGGGACCACCCAGATCGGCGTGCGGATCGTACGGCCGCGATACTTCACATCGGCGAGCAGCGTCTGCTTTTCGTTGACGAGCGCGTCGCGGCGTTTGTCGTCGTATCCGAGGGCGACGGCAGTCTTCGGACTGACGAGGGCGACGTTCTCCCAGCAGATCTTCGTCTGCGGTTTCGGCAGTTCCTGCAGCCAGGCGTTGTTCGCGAAGCGGCCGTCGTAGATGTTCGGATCCGGGAGGATGCGCAGTTCGTACCCGGCCGCGGGAGTCGCGGGTCGGGAGTCGGGCGTCGGAGAGGCTCCATTGGCAGCTTTCGCAGGAAGTGCCGAACCTGCGATGACACCATCGTTCAACCACTTCCGCCAGGTTG
The DNA here is from genome assembly GCA_019247495.1 of Acidobacteriota bacterium. Taxonomy (GTDB): domain Bacteria; phylum Acidobacteriota; class Thermoanaerobaculia; order Gp7-AA8; family Gp7-AA8; genus JADGNZ01. The sequence continues at coordinate 65,393 of JAFAOU010000075.1, read as the reverse complement.
CATCGAAGTTGAGCGCACCGGCTTTCGATTGCCAGTACGTGCGCACGACGTCGTACGGCGACGCATCGAGTCCGCCGAGGAGCGCGCCGAGAACTTCGTGCGGCGAGCGCCCGTTGTACAGCGGCGCGATGAGCGGCTGGACGATCGAGACGGTGCCGTCGTGTGCACGCGCATCGCTCCACGACTCGAGGTAGTGCGTCTCGGGGATGTGCCAGTGCACGTGCATCGACGTCTCGTCGTAGTACGGCGAGAGGTGCGCGCGGAACGGAACCTTGTCCATCGCCTTCACGAAGGCGACGTCGCCGGGCGCGTCGTAGACAGGGTTGCCGCCGAGGATGATGAGCGTCTTCACGGCGCCGGCGTTCATGTCGGCGACGAGTTGTTTGAGCGATTCGAGCTGATTGACAGGCGCGACTTCGACCGGATCGGTGATGGTGATGGTCGAGCCGATGTTGCCGAGCGCCTGGTTGATGGCCATGGCGATGGCGTGCACGGCGAGCGGCTGCTCGTCGCCCGCGACGACGATGCTGGCGCCGCGGTTTTTCTGCAGGTCGCGGACGAGGGCGGCGATCCAGTCGGCGTGATCGGGCGCGGCTCCCGCGCCGGCGATTGCTCGCGCATACGCCTCGACCTGCGATGGCTTCACCGCCAGCCGGTGATCGGCGATCGATCCGGTGCCGGTGGGACCGGACTCGATGGCGTACAGGCGATTGATCGACGTCGTCCCCTTGCGCACTTTGCGGCGGCTGGAGAAATCGCGGGCGTAGCGGAGGTGGCCCGGTCCGCGTTCGAGGAAGTCGGAATCAAGCGAGACGACCACGTTTGCTTTGTCGAAGTGATAGACGGCATTCGCGTAGCCGCCGAACGCGAGACGTAATCCTTCGCGCACATTGTGTCCGCCGGCCGGCTCCCACTGATGCCACTTCGCGCCCGGCGATTGCGCGAGAAACTGCTGAATCTGCGCGCCGAGGGTTGGCGAGGTGATGGTCTGCGTAAGCAACCGCACGCCGCCGGCTTTCACCGCGGGCGCGAGCGTGGCCAGGAACTCGCTCCACGTCGAGATTTCGCCGAGATGGCGGACGACCTGGGAACGATCGGGATCGTAGAGGCCGAGGATCGAGGCCTGCATCCACGAATTCGTGGCGCCGAGGGACGACGGATGATCAGGATTGCCTTCGATCTTCGTCGGCCGTCCCATGTGGCTTTCGACGAGGACCCCATGCGCGTAGCCGCTGATCGGCATGGCCGACGCGAAAAACAGCGGCTGACCCGGGATCAAGTTTTCCGGCTGCCGAACATACGGGACGATCTTCTCCGCGGGACGGTTGCAGGCCGCCAATCCGCCGAGGGCCATCGAAGCGCCCATGAGCTTCACGAAATCGCGGCGGTCGACGCCGCGCTCCAGCGCCAGAGCACCGGCCGGAAACTCCGTCTCCACGACCTGCTCGAAATCCTCGCGCGACAGCTCCTCGAGGCTCCGCCAATACTCGGGGCCGAGGCGTTTTTTGAAACTGGCGAGGGTTAGGTCGTTGTTGTCGCTCATGGTTTAACCGGGCTGTCGGCTGTCGGCTGTCGGCTGTCGGGACCGGAGGGTCGGATTTTCCCGACACCCGACACGCGACACCCGACACCCTCTTCTAGTAATGACATGTCGAGCAATTCGTCAACTTCTGAATGTTGTACTCGCGCACCAGCTTCGGGCCGATGCGCTCCTGATCGTTCGTGATGTAGGCCATGTTGAAGACCTGATTGCGCGGGCGGACGAACTTCTCCGGAGCGCGGTGGCAGCTCAGACACCACTCCATCGTCAGCGGCGAGGCCTGATACGTCAGCGGCATCATGTCGATGCGGCCGTGGCAGCTCGCGCATCCAATTCCTTTGCTGACGTGAATCGAGTGATTGAAATGAACGAAGTCGGGCAGCCGGTGCACGCGCGACCAGACGATCGGTTTTCCGGTCGCGAAGCTGGCGCGCACCGGCTCGAGCATCTCGGCGTTCGTCCAGATTTGCGAATGGCAGTTCATGCAGGTTTGCGTCGGCGGGATGCCCGCGAAGTTCGATGTCTCAACTGACGTGTGGCAATAGCGGCAGTCAATCCCGAGCCCGCCGGCGTGGTGCTGATGGCTGAACGGAACCGGCTGCTCGCGCTCGATCCCCTGATCGGTCGCATACGGCGAACGGACCACGCCGCCGATCGCCCACAGCACGAATGCCACGGCGAATACAGCGCCGAAGATCGTGACGCGGGCAAGAGTGTTGGCGCTACGGTGGAAAATCTGAGCCATCTACAGGCTGCTACCTCGGCGGGATGCGGCGCGGTGTAAAAACGGCGGCGATCATATCCAAATTAATCGGTGACGCAAGACACGGTATTCAGTGCGCTGCACGAAGGATGCACGAATCATCTCCGCGCCTCCGCGGCTCCGCGTGACACGCCCCCCGAAATGATCAGCGCCATGACGTTCGCGCTATCGACGGCCAGCGCCTCCACCCGCTCGCGCGCGACCACCACCAGCGTCCCGGCCATGCTGTACGAGAACGGCAGATAGACGGCGATCTGTCCGGGCAGAGCAAGAAACCCGAGGTCGTCCTGCGTGATGAAACCGAGCGTGCGGACGCCCTCGGTGATCGTCACGGCCACCGGCTGGTCGAATCGCTTCTTGTCGCCGACGAACGCTTCGAGGAGATCCTTGATCGATGCATAGATCAGCCTGACCAACGGCGCGCGCGTGAAGATCACTTCCGTCACACGCAGAAACTTCCGGACGAAGAAGTTCGAGGCCACCGCGCCGATGGCGATGATCGTCACGATCGTGATGGCGAACCCCGCCCCCGGCGTCGGCAGGTTCAGGAGCCGGTCGATCCGGACGAAGGCCTCGTACAGCAGATACGACGTCAACGCGATCGGAACGACGATGACTAGGCCACGCAGGAAGTTCTTGATGAGCCAGTTCATGGCCGGAGATGGTACGCGGACCCGCTTTTCTCCGCGTCCCCGCGTCTCCGCGTGAAAATGCTTTACAATCCGCGCCCTTACCCAACCCCCTTGGGTCGCGGAATCACCGCAAACAAACTTTCGGAGGACCTATGAAGTCATGGATCACGCGCACGCTGGTCCTGGCGATGCTGATGGTCTGCATCGCCGGCGTTGCGCACGCGCAAAGTACGGACACAACCCAGCCGGCCGGAAATGCTCCGGTCGCGGCGCAGGAATCGAGTCTGGCGGGTCAGCCCACAGAGGCGCAGACCGAGGCCAATCTCGTGTTGCCGGATTTGAACTCGGCCACGTTCCTCGGCGGCATCACCGGACAGAAGCTGCTCCTCTACGGCCTCGTCGTCTGCATCCTCGGGCTGCTCTTCGGCTTCGCCATGTACGTGAAGCTCAAGAAGCTCGACGTGCATAAGTCGATGCTCGAGATTTCGGAGCTCATCTACGAGACCTGCAAAACGTATCTCCAGACGCAGGGCAAATTCATCCTGCTGCTCGAGCTCTTCATCGGCGTGATCATGGTCTTCTACTTCGGCGTGCTGCGGCACTACGGCGTCACGAAGACCTCGATCATCATCATCTTCAGCCTCATCGGCATCGCCGGCAGCTACGGCGTGGCGTGGTTCGGCATCCGCGTCAACACGTTCGCCAACTCGCGCTCGGCGTTCGCGTCGCTGCGCGGTAAGCCGTTCCCGACGTACGACATCCCGCTCAAGGCCGGTATGTCGATCGGCATGCTGCTCATCTCCACCGAGCTCGTGCTGATGCTCTTCATTCTTCTCTTCATCCCGCGCGACTACGCCGGACCGTGCTTCATCGGCTTCGCGATCGGTGAATCGCTCGGAGCTGCTGCTCTAAGAATCGCCGGCGGTATCTTCACCAAGATCGCCGACATCGGATCGGACCTGATGAAGATCGTCTTCAACATCAAGGAAGACGATGCCCGCAACCCCGGCGTCATCGCCGACTGCACCGGCGACAACGCCGGCGACTCGGTCGGCCCGACTGCCGACGGCTTCGAAACCTACGGCGTTACAGGCGTCGCGCTGATCACGTTCATCCTGCTCGCGGTGAGCGACCCGATGGTCCAGACGCAACTGCTGGTCTGGATCTTCGTCATGCGCGTTCTGATGATCGTCACCTCCGCTGTTTCCTACTGGCTGAACGGCGCCATCGCCGCGGCCAAGTACAAGAACGCCGACGTCATGAACTTCGAGGCTCCGCTCACGTCGCTGGTCTGGATCACCTCGATCCTCTCCGTCGGCGTCACGTACGCCGTTTCGTACCTCCTCATCCCGACGCTCGGCGGCGACGCATCGATGTGGTGGAAGCTCTCCACGATCATCACCTGCGGCACGCTGGCCGGCGCGATCATCCCGGAGCTGGTGAAGGTCTTCACCTCCACCGAATCGCGCCACGTGCAGGAAGTCGTGACCGCATCGCGCGAAGGCGGCGCGTCACTGAACATCCTGGCCGGCCTCATCGCCGGAAACTTCAGCGCCTATTGGATGGGCATCACCATCGCCGGCCTGATGGGCGTCGGCGCGTGGATCAGCAGCATGTTCCCGGCCGGTGCCGGGGCACTGATGATCGCTCCCGCGATCTTCGCCTTCGGCCTCATCGCCTTCGGCTTCCTCGGCATGGGACCGGTGACGATCGCCGTCGACTCGTACGGTCCGGTTACGGACAACGCGCAGTCGGTCTTCGAGCTGTCGACGATTGAATCGATCTCCGGCATCGAAGCGGAGATCCAGCGCGACTTCGGCTTCGCGCCATCATTCGAGAAGGGCAAAGACTTCCTGGAAGCCAACGACGGCGCCGGCAACACCTTCAAGGCCACGGCCAAGCCGGTGCTCATCGGAACCGCCGTCGTCGGTGCAACGACGATGATCTTCTCCATCATCGTCATGCTCACGAACAAACTCACCGTCGACACGGACAAGCTCTCGCTGCTCCATCCGCAGTTCCTGCTCGGTCTCGTCGTCGGCGGAGCGGTCATCTACTGGTTTACCGGCGCATCCACGCAGGCGGTTTCGACCGGTGCCTACCGCGCCGTCGAGTTCATCAAAGCGAACATGCATCTCGACGCCGGCGCCACGAAGGCCTCGGTCGAGGATTCAAAGAAGGTTGTAGCCATCTGCACGCAGTACGCGCAGAAAGGCATGTTCAACATCTTCCTGACGGTCTTCTTCTCGACCCTTGCCTTCGCCTGTTTCGAGCCGTTCTTCTTCATCGGCTACCTGATTTCGATCGCGCTCTTCGGTCTCTACCAGGCCATCTTCATGGCCAACGCCGGCGGCGCGTGGGACAACGCCAAGAAGATCGTGGAGGTGGAGCTGAAGGAAAAGGGAACGCCGCTTCATGCGGCCACGGTCATTGGCGACACGGTCGGCGATCCGTTCAAGGACACCTCCTCGGTGGCCATGAATCCGGTCATCAAGTTCACCACGCTCTTCGGCCTGCTCGCAGTCGAGCTGGCGGTGGAAATGACCAAGAACGGGCAGCAGGGACTGACGCGCATTCTCGCGGTCATCTTCTTCGTGATCTCGATGATCTTCGTCTACCGCTCGTTCTACGGGATGCGGATCCAGTCGCAGACCGCTTCACACTGACAGTTCCGGATCGTAGCGCCGCGTTCGTGCGGCGCTACGATCCATTCGCCTGCTTCGGCCCGTCTTTCGCAGTCGCACCAGCGATGCAATGGGCCAGCATCTCCTGAAGTGCACGATGATCGAGCGGCTTCGTAACCACACCGCACACGCCGTAGCCCGCGACGCGTTCCCGATACTTTTCAGGCAAGCCGCTGGAAATGATCGTGTGCGCCATGACTTCGGGCTTACAGCGGTCGAGATACTCGAGGACGCCGAAGCCGTCGATGCCCGGCATGAGCAGGTCGAGGACCACGGCGTCGTAGTGCGCGTTGGCGATCCGCTCGATGCCTTCGCGCCCGTTTTCGGCGATGTCGACCGACATTCCGATGCGGCGTCCGAAGACGGCCACCAGTTCGGCGGACATGTTGTCGTCATCGACGACCAGGAGCCGCTTCTGCGACTCTTCGCCAGGTGCCTCATACGGCCGCACGACCGCCACCACGGCGGCGACGAGCTTGCGGTAACTGAACGGCTTCCGGAAAAGGCGCGAGAGCAGTTGCGGCGCGGTATTCATCACCGTCTGCTCCGACATCCCGGTCATCAGGAACACGCGCTCGAGCAGTCTGGGCTGCTCCATGTCGATGAAATTCAGCACGCCGAATCCATTCAAGCCGCGATGGATGATGAGATCGAGAATGACGGCGGAGTAGTCGTGCGCGCGCAACTTCTCGATGGCGGCGTAGCCCTCTTCCACGAAATCGACGGCGAATCCTTCCCGCTCCAAGGGGAGCCTCAGTATGAGTTCCGCGCCGCGGTCGTCTTCGACGATGAGGACTCGTTCTTGTTTCACGACGGAGGTAAGTATATGCTGCGAAGTCTCCCAGGCAACCCAATCCCTTCATCCGCCCGTTCTTCGTGTGCGCCGGACAACGATGTTCACTGCTGACGCTCTACTGAACGCCATCAGCCAGGCGGTCCTCGCGACCGACTCCGGCGGAACGATCGTCTTTTCGAATCCGGCCGCCGACCATCTGTTCGGCGGCACGGCCTCGCCCGTCGTGGGACGCTCGCTCGCCGCGGTCATGCCCGACCACGAGGTATCGGAGTTGTTTGCGGTGGTGCGCGAGGAAGGGATCTGGTCGGGCGGCCGGCGCAGTCCGGACGACGACAGCCTCTCATTCATCACCGCCTGCGCGCTTCGCGGCGGGGACGGCGCCATCAACGGCTTCGTCATCGTCTCGACGCCGCTCGACAGTCTCGATCTGCCGCGCGTCGTCGACGAGAGCGAGCGGCTTCGCCTCGAAAACCGTCTGCTGCAGGCCGAGCGAATCTCCAGCCTCGGACGGCTGGCCGCTTCGGTCGCGCACGAATTCAACAACGTGCTCATGGGCATCCAGCCGTTCATCGACCTGCTCACCAAACGCGCCGGCTCTGATCCCGCGGTGAAACTGGCCGCTCCGCGAATCGCCGACGCCGTCGCCCGCGGCAAACGCATCACGCAGGAAATTCTCCGCTTCACGCGCATCGGCGAACCGACGCGGGTTCCGGTCAAGGTCGCGGAATGGCTGCACGCATTCGAGCCGGAGGTCGTGCAACTGGCCGGACCGCTCGTCACGGTCACGACTCACGCGGACCCGTCGCTGACCATGCTCGCGGACGCGCATCAACTCCGGCAGGTCTTCGCCAACCTCGTGGTCAACGCGCACCACGCCATGCCCAACGGCGGCAAACTGGAAGTGCAGGCCATCGGCGACGCGATGAACGACGGCAATCCCAGTCCCATCCCCGCCGTACACTTTTCGATCCGCGACACCGGTGTCGGCATCCCGGAAGACACGCTGCACTACATATTCGAGCCGCTTTTCACGACGAAGAAATTCGGCGGCACCGGACTCGGCCTCGCCGTTGCCTCGCAAGTCGTGCAGCAACATCAGGGACACATCTATGCCGAGAGCACGCTCGGCGAAGGAACGACGTTTCACATCCTGATTCCGGCTGCGCCCGCGCCCTCGATCACGGCACCGCCGCAACCATTGACGTCACGTCGCGTACGTCCAGACATGCGCGTCACGTTGATCGAGGACGACGAATCCGTTGGCGCCGGCCTCATGGCCATCATGGACTTCGAAGGGATCGCCGCCGATTGGGTCCGCCTCGGCGCTGAAGCGGTGTCGCGCATCGCCGCCCGATTCCCCGACGCGGTCATCCTCGACCTCGGCCTCCCCGATCTCGACGGCATCAAAGTCTACGAGCAGATCGCCGCGCGCTGGCCCGACCTTCCGGTCCTCTTCTCAACCGGCCATGGCGACCAGAACCTGCTCACAAACACGCCGAACGGAAAGAAAGTCGGCTACCTGCAGAAGCCCTACGCGTCCGACACGCTGCTCGCCGCGCTGGATGAGCTGCTCGGGTAAGACTGTCATCCTGAGCCGCCGAAGGCGTTGGAGCGCGAAGCGCGGAACGCCGGAGGACGGTCGAAGGACCCCCTCACAGCTTGCATCGTGATTTACCGCCCGCCCGTCCCGGGTTACCAGGAAGGGGGTCCTTCGACCGTCCTACGCTGCTCCGGCTTCGCCTACGCAGCTTCGGCGGCTCAGGATGACAGCTACTGCCCCTTCACCTTCTCGAAAAACGCCACCAGCTTCGGCGACCACGCGGCCGCGTCGAGTCGCAACGCCTGATTCAGCCGCAATGCGGATTGCATATCCGCGGCGGCGCTGATGAGGAGCGGATCGCCGTGGCGCGACAGCATCGCCTGCGTGTAGCGCTCGCAGCCGCGAAGCAGATACGCCTCGGCGTTTTCCTTTGTCGCGATGAGTTGCGTCAGCTCGCGGTCGGATGACGCCAGATCGCCGGCCGCGAACGCGCGGTACGCAGACTCGAGTTGCGCGTGCATCGGATCGACCGCCGGTTCGGAGGGCGCGACAGCAACCGCGGGCGGTTTGCGCGCATCGAGCTCGCGTTCCTTCGCCGCGACTTCGTCGACAACCCGGCGGATCGTTTTCGCATCGCTGCCCGGCTTCAACTCGCGCTCGATCCGCTGCGCATCGGCGACGGAGAGTTTCATCGCCATCAGCCGCCGGCGATACGCCTGGATGGCGAGCTGCGCGTTGACGAAATCCTCGCTGGCCATCTCCGGCTGCGGCTCCGGTTTCTTCACCTCGGCTTTCGGCGCCGGCTGCGGCGGAGCAGCGGTTTGTGTGACGGGAGCGGGGACAGGAACCGGTGCAGGAGCCTTCGGCTGCGGCACATCGTCGAATGGGACGACGATATCGCCCGGCGGCACTTTCGGCCGCACAACCGGAGGCGGCTTCACCGGCCGCGCGGCACGCTGCTTTTTCGCATCCTCGGCCGCCTGGACGAACATCGCCCGAGCCTCGTCGGCAATTTCGGCTGCGCGTTTGTATGTGCGCACCTCGATGCCCGCGTTCGCGTTCGTCTCCTTCGCCTCGGACAGCTTGCGTTGCGCGGCGTGATACGTGTCGCTGTGATCGCCGCCGGCGGTCACCGCATCGACCTGCGCCGAAATCGCGCGCCCGATCGCAGCATTCGCCTCCTGCTTGCTCGGAACCGCAGCGCCTTCCGCGCGGCGCTGCTTCTGTGCATTCGCGCGGGCGGTCAAATCGCGCAACTGCGCGTAGTACACCGTGTTCTGCACCACTCCCTGATCCTCGGAGATCTTCCACTCGCGCAGAGCGCCGTCTGGATCGCCGAGGTTAAGACGCGCGATGCCGAGCCAGAAATGCGGGGTGTACGTGAAGATCTGATCGCGCACACGCGCCGTCGCGTTCTCCTGCGGCGCTTGTTCGACAGCGTGCTGCAGCGCTTGCGCGCCCACTTGGTACTTTCCCGCGCGAACGAGATCGACGCCGCGGTTGTACGCATCGGACCAACTCTCAGCCGCCATCGCAGGCAGAGCAATCAGGAGGAGGAGTAACGCGTGCTTCACGGCGTTCCTCCGCCGAGTTGCGGAAGCGTGGCCGTGGCGGGATCTGCGAATGCGACGTTGATCAACTGCTCCTGCCCCGCCTTCACGTCGACCGTGCGTGTGATCGGCGAACGGAACGCGGGATTCGACAGCGTGATCTCGTACGTGCCCGGCGCGAGATCGACCGGCGCCGGCGTGACGAATGGCGCTTTCAGCTCCACCGTCGCGCCGTTCGCAACATTGCGAATGCTCGTCACCTCGGCCCATGGAAACGCATTCAGCGCCACGCGGCCCGGAGCAAGGGCGACGACGCGCGCCGGCTCCGGCTTCTTCAATTCGATCGGCGCCGGCTTGCGGAGCACGAATGCGGCGATCGCGCCGGCGGCGATGATCACCAACGCGATCACGATCCATCCCATCATCGAACGCCGTGGCGCCGGAACCGGCACCACATTCGTCGTCGACACCTTTCGCAGCGGGCGCGACATCGGCTCGCCGTTTGCCGTCAGAATGGTCGGCGCGTTCGCATCGACGCGCGGCGCTTTCGGCGGTGCGTTGCCGCTCAGCACCGTCGGCGTCGCCACTTTCGTCGGCTCTTCCGTCACCTCGAATGCCTTCGGTAGCGGCGGCGGCGCGCCGGTTTGATCGTCGAGCGACGGCTCGAGCTCCTCGAGAGCGCGCGCCATCTCACGCGCCGAGGCGAAGCGTTTTTTGCGGTCCTTTTCGAGCGCGCGGAAAATCAGCGCCTCCAGCTCCGGCGACGACGGCATCGACGGATTCACCGCGCGCAGCGCCTTCGGCTTCTCGGACGCATGCAGCATCAGGTACGCGTGCGGCGTGTCGGCCTGAAACGGCGGAACGCCGGTCAGCATCTCGTAGAGCACGATGCCGAACGAATAGATGTCGGCGCGGCCATCGATGCGCTCGCCGGCGTCGAGCATGCCGAGGTGCTCGGGCGAGCAGTACTTCCACTTGCCGACGAACATCCCCGTCTTGGTCTTGTTCGCCTCCGTACTGTCGCCCTGCTTGGCGATGCCGAGGTCGATGAGCTTCACGTGCTGCTCGCCGTCCTCATCGCGGTCGATCATGATGTTCTCGGGGCTGATGTCGCGATGCACGATGCCGGCGCGATGGATCGCATCCAGCCCGTGCAGCGCCTCGATCGCCAACTGCGCCGCGTACTTGGGCGACAGTGGACCGTGCGTCTCGATCAGCTCGTGAAGATTGGTCCCCTCGATGTACTCCCACACCATGTAGCGCGAGCTGTCGTCGAGCGTGGAAAAGTCGTAGAGCTGCGCAACATTCGGATGATTGATTCGCGTAGCCAGCCGCGCTTCTCTGAGAAATCGATCATCCGCGCCCGGCTCGTTCGCGATGCTGGAGCGCATCAGCTTGATCACGCGGATCGAGTTGAGATGAAGGTGCAGCACCTTGTAGACCTCGCCCATCCCGCCCACGCCGAGCCGCGACAGGATCTGGTACTTGCCGTCGAGAGGATGCTCGAGGTGCTTTCTGAGGAAATCGGTGATCGGCTCCCCGCAGTACGGGCACGCCTTGAATTTCGAATCGATTTCCGACCTGCAGTGGATGCAGAAGAAGGGCATGAGTTCAGACGAGTGCTGGCGATTATATCTGCGGACAAAAAGTATCCGCAGATTGCGCGGATGGAACGCAGATGAAGGCGGGACGATCAACTACCATTCAGGAATGCTGCGCGAAGAGACGTTCTCCGTTCGTACGACTGCTCGCGAGCAAATTCTCATCATCACTTCCGATGTGCAACGCGCGCTCAGTTCGATGACGAAGGGGGACGGCATCGCCACGATCGTGGTTCCCCACACCACCTGCGCGATTTCGGTGAATGAGAATGCCGATCCGGATGTGCTCGAGGATTTGACGAAGGCGTTGCGCGCGGTCGTCCCGAAGGTGAAATTCGCGCATGGCGAGGGCAACTCGGACGCGCACTTTCTTTCGATGCTGATCGGCTGCTCGCTTTCCTGGCCGTACCGCGGCGGAAAGCTCATCCTCGGCACGTGGCAAGGCATCTACTTCGTCGAGCTCGATGGTCCGCGCTCCAGAAAGGTGACGGTGTACGTCAATGAGTAAGCCAAGCGTTCAGGTGGTCGCGCATCGCGGCATGGGACAACGCTTCATTCAACCCGACGCGCCGCCCGAAAACACGCTGCCCGCGTTCGCCGCGGGATGGAAGATCACGAAGGCGTGCGAGCTGGATGTGCATCTGACGAAAGACGGCCAGGTCATCGTCATCCACGACGACACCACCGACCGCACCACGAACGCCAGCTGGATCGTGCGCGATCGTTTTTCCGCGGAGCTTCGCTCGCTGGACGCCGGCCGCTGGAAATCGCAGATATGGGCAGGCACGCGGCTGCCGCTGATCGAAGACGTGCTCGATTCGATGCCCGACGATTGCGAGCTTTTCATCGAGTTGAAAGACGGACCCCAGGTCGTTCCTCCGACCGCCGAGATCGTGCGCCAATCGGGCAAGGCCGCGCGCGTAGTCTTCATCAGTTTCGATATCGACACGATCGCGCTGGCGAAGCAGGAGATGCCCGACAACGATTGCCTGCTCATCGTCGTCTTCGAGGCCGACTACGACCGCGGCGGATGGAACGTGTCGTACGACGAAGGCCCCGGCTTCCGTACTGTCACCAAGGCCTACGTCGAGGACGATCTGGTCGCGCTCGTGAAGCAGTACGGCCTCACGGGCATCGACACCAGTTTCGCCGTCCCGCCGTCGCTGATCACCCGCCTCGCCACCGAGAAGCTGCGCAGCGTCGTCTGGACCGTCGACGACCCATCCATCGCCCTCGACATGGTCCACCTCGGCGTCAACACCATCACCACCGACCGCCCCGGTCCGGTCCGCGATACGCTCATCGCCGCCGGCTACGAACTCCGCTAACTCCGCCTCTCCGCGTTCCCCGCGTGAAACCGTCCCCCGGAAATGACCCCCAACGCGTAATGGTTTGCTACCACACTCACCCGTCCAGTCGTCCAACAACCAAGAGGAAACAAACTGATGAGCTTGAGACGTATTGGTTCTGCTGTTTCTCTGCTTCTGCTTTCTCTCTCCACCACCGCCGTATTCGCCGCTGACGCGAAGACGGCGCCCGCCGCTCCGATCACCGCCGAGCGTTACGGCACATGGGGCTTCGATCTCACAGGAATGGATCGCACCGTCAAACCGGGCGACGATTTCTTCAAGTACGTGAACGGCGCCTGGGTCGCCAAGACCCAGATTCCTCCCGACAAGACCGGATACGGCGCGTTCGCCGTCCTCACCGATCTCTCCGAGGCCCGCGTTCATGCGCTGCTCGACAAATGGGCCGCCGACAAAACCCTCAAGGCAGGATCCGATGAAGCCAAGGTCGCGGCGGTCTATCGCACCTTCCTCGATGACGCCACCGCCGAGAAGCTCGACGCCAAGCCGCTCCAGCCGTACATCGAGTCCATCAAGAAAGCGCAGACCTACGATGACGTTGCGCGCCTGATGGGCCGCTCCGCCGGCGCCCTCGGCAGCTCGTTCTTCAACGCCGGCATCGGCGACGACGCCAAGAACCCCGACAGGAACGTGCTCTACCTCTCGCAGGCCGGCCTCGGACTGCCGGACCGCGAGTTCTACCTCCAGGACAAATTCAAGGCACAGAAGGACCGTTACCAGCAGTACGTCACCGACATGCTGACGCTCGCCGGATGGGATGAGCCGCAGAAGAACGCAGCCGACATCGTCGCGCTCGAGACGAAGATCGCCGAAGCGCAGTGGACGCGCGCCGAAAGCCGCGACCGCGACAAGACCTACAACCCGATGACCATTGCGGAGCTGGAGAAGAACGCTCCGGGCTTCCCGTGGAAAGTGGCGTTCAAGGAAGCAGGCCTCGAAAAAGTCGACCGCGCTGTCGTCCGTCAGAACACGGCGCTTCCGAAGATCGCCAAAATCTACGCTGACACGCCCGTCGCGACCCTGAAAGCGTGGGAAGCCTTCCACACCGCCGATGACGCGGCGCCGCTGCTGTCGAAGCGCTTCGTCGACACGCATTGGGAGTTCCACGCGAAGTTCCTCAACGGCGCGAAAGAGCAGCGCCCCCGCTGGAAGCGCGCGGTCGGCGCGGCCGAGGAAGCGATGGGAGAAGCGATCGGCCGCACGTACGTCGCCGACTACTTCCCGCCCGAGTCGAAAACGAAGATGGAGCAGCTCGTCGCTGACCTCCGCACGTCGATGAAAGGCCGCATCGAAAACCTGCAGTGGATGAGTCCCGAGACGAAAGCGCGCGCACTCGACAAGCTCGCGCACTTCACCGTCAAGATCGGTTATCCGTCGAAGTGGCGCGACTACTCGGGCCTTGTGGTCAAAGACGGCGATCTGGTCGGCAACGTCGAGCGCTCCGGCAAGTTCGAATGGGCCTACGACATCGCCCGCCTCAATAAGCCGGTCGACAAGGCCGAGTGGAACATGACACCGCAAACGGTCAATGCCTACTACCAGTCGACAAAAAATGAAGTCGTCTTCCCGGCCGCCATCCTGCAGCCGCCGTTCTTCGATCCGAAAGCCGATCCGGCCGTGAACTATGGCGGCATCGGCGCCGTCATCGGCCACGAGATCACGCACGGCTTCGACGATCAGGGCCGCAAGTCCGACGGCACGGGCATGCTGCGCGACTGGTGGGCGCCCGAAGACGCCGCGAAGTTCGAAGCGCAGGCCGCGAAGTACGGCGCGCAGTACGAGGCAGTGAACTTCCCGCAGCTTCCCGGCATCCACATCGTCCCGAAAATGACGATGGGCGAAAACATCGGCGACCTCGGCGGCATCCTGATGGCCCTCGACGCGTACCACATTTCGCTGAAGGGTCAGCCCGCGCCCGTCCTCGACGGATTCACCGGCGACCAGCGCGTCTTCCTCGGCTGGGCCCAAGTGTGGCGCACGATGATGCGCGACGACGCCCTCCGCCAGCAACTCATGACCAACCCGCACTCCCCGGGCCAGGTCCGCGCGTTCGCCCCGCTCCGCAACGTCGATGCGTGGTACGCGGCATTCGACGTCAAAGAAGGCGACGCCGAGTACGTGAAACCCGAGGATCGCGTCCGTATCTGGTAGTCAATTCACATCGCCTCAAACAACGACGGCCACCCGCACGGTGGCCGTTTTTTTGTTGCTCAGTTCGATAGTTATTAGGCGCGTTGCTTGCTCTATGGAGAGCAGGAGGAACCATGGACAACAAAAACAAACCTCACGATTCGAATCCTGATCCCATCACCGGCGAGCCGGGTGCGCATCCCCTCGGCGTCGCGGGCGGCGCGAGCGGCGGTGCTCTGGCGGGCGCGGCCATCGGCGCGGTCGGCGGACCGGTCGGCGCGGCAGTCGGCGGCGCCATAGGCGCAGTCGCCGGCGGACTGGCAGGCAAGGCTGCCGGCGAGGCCGTCAATCCGACCGAGGAAGACGCCTACTGGCGCGAGCATCACACCTCGCGGCCTTACTTCAAGAGCGGACGCACCTACGACGACTACCGCCCGGCGTACGCGTACGGTTGGGAATCGGCGGGCCGCTATCACGGCCGGAAGTTCGAGGACGTCGAGTCCGATCTCAGCCGCGGCTGGGACAGGGCTCGCGGCGCGACGCGTTCCGAGTGGTCCGACATGAAGGCCGCCACGCGCGACGCCTTCGACCGCGCGCAGTCCCGCATGTCGCCCGGCGTCACCCGCGCGTCGGAAACGACCTCCGCGACCGTCGGCAGCACCACGCGCAGCACGAACAATCTCTCCGACGAGAACGAGCTCCGCAATCGCTGATTCGTTTTCGCCTGCCGTTCCGAAACGCCCGCCACAATGGCGGGCGTTTTCTTTTTTGCATTGACGCATCGCTGGTGTCTCCCGTACGGTGTTTCCGCCCACACGTTGCTGCCGCGCAGTCACGACAAAGGAGACATTGATGCGTTTCGTTCGTGTCCTGTCCGCCCCGGTGATCCTGCTTCTGGCGTTTTCCCTTCATGCGCAGTGCGGTGTCGAACGCTGGTCGGTCAAGACCGGCACTGATTCCGGCGCCTCCTCCATCAACCTCGGCTCTTACGTTTCCACGACGATTTACAACATGCTGCAGTCCGCCCATCCCGCCTCGCTCCCCGCCAACAGCCGCGTCGCGCCGCGCGAGACCACGCAGTACCGGCTCAGCGGGACGCTCACGAAGTACGCGCGCGAAGGCGACTCCGACTACCACCTCGTCGTCGTCGATTCCGCTGGGCGCTCGATGATCGTCGAGATCCCCGCTCCGAATTGCGTCGGCGCCGGCAGTCCGTTCGGACCGGGTGTGGCCAATGCGCGGCGGCAGTTCGATGCGCGATTCACCGCAACGACGAGCTTCAAGACCACGTCGACGCCCGTCACGGTGCGCGGCGTCGGCTTCTGGGACTTTCTCCACGGCCAGACCGGCGTGGCGCCGAACGGCATCGAGCTTCATTCCGTCATGGACATCACCTTCGGCGCCTCGGCAGCGATGGCGCCGGGAGTACAAGCACTTCCGTCGCGCGATCCCGCCGACGACGTTCGCTATCCGGCCGACGTGATCCGCGACGAAGACGGCGGCCGCATCCGCGTCTATCGCGGCGGCGACGCAATCGGCGACGCACTCTTTCACGGCGGCGCGGTCGTCGAAGATCCGTCCATCAACGTGATCTTCGTCGGCG
Source organism: Acidobacteriota bacterium (assembly GCA_019247495.1). GTDB lineage: Bacteria > Acidobacteriota > Thermoanaerobaculia > Gp7-AA8 > Gp7-AA8 > JADGNZ01. The sequence continues at coordinate 49,187 of JAFAOU010000075.1, read as the reverse complement.
ACCACTGGGACGCCGCGCATCGCATGCCCGTCATCCAGGCGGTGCGCCAGATCAATGCCGATTCAAACTTCCGCGAGCTCGATCGCTATGGCGTGAAGACGTTCGGCATGCGCGTCAATTCGCAACAGGTCAGCGCGTCAACGCAGGACGTATCCGATCTCGATGTGCAACGCCTGCTCGCATCATCGATCGACGCCGGCCGCATTCAGCACCTCGACGAAAACGCCCTCTACCTGGTCATGCTCGATCCACAGATGGACGCCTCCGTTGCCTCGGATCGCAACTGGCTGTCGTACCACTCCGAGTTCCACCCCACCGATCTCCCGCTGCGCTACGTCGTCGCGCGCGGCAAGCTGGAAGGCCCGGCCCTCCGCGACGCCATCAACGCCAGCGTCTATCGCGCCCTCGTCAATCCCGCGGGTAACGGTTGGTTCTGATCGGATCTACAAATCCCCGCCGTACCCCGGCGGGGATTTCGCTCCTCTTTCTGCTTCTCCTCGTCGCGCTGCCGGCATGCACGGTGAACGTCCGCCGCTACGCCTTCAACGCCGCGCTCGAAAATCAGAAGCACGTCGACAAACTGCGCATCGGCCAAACGCTGTCCGAAGTCGAACGAATCATGGGAAAAGGCCCGGAACGCCGCAACGCCCACGTCCGCTTCGACGGCATCTCCATCGAAGAATGGAGCTACATCACCGACTACGTCCGCCACATGGACACGACCATCACCTTCGTCGGCGGCAAAGTGGACGAGATCCGCGCAGCGCCATGGGAGTCGGATTGACGATGTTCCGAGAAGCCCCTCCTACTCCTTCGCCAGCTCTACCCTTCGGTTCTGCGCGCGGCCGGACACCGTCGTGTTCGTTGCGGCCGGTTGGGTTGAGCCGAGGCCGACGGGGGTGAGGCGGGCGTCGGGGATGCCGGCGGCGACCAGATAGGCCTTCACCGACGCGGCGCGCTTCTGGGAGAGGTCGTTGTTGTGGGCGTCGTTGCCGCTGGAGTCGGTGTGGCCTTCCACGCGCAGCTTCCAATCGGGCTTCGCCTTCATCAAGGCGGTGATCTTGTCGAGTGTCGGCTTGGACTCGGGCTTGATCGTGTCGGAGTCGGTGTCGAAATTGATGCCGTAGATACGTGTGCGGCCGAGTTCCTCGAGGTCCTTGGTCATCTGCGCTTCCGCACCGGTGCCGGACCAATGCGGGCAGGAGCCGACCTCGTTCGAGATCTTCGTGCCGTCCCACACGCTTCCGTTCGCGTCGCTCTGACCTTCGTACCACCAGAGACCGAACATCCGTTTCCCGTCGGGAGTGAAGACCATCAGCGCCGGGCCGTTGTGGTCCTTCCCCTCGCTCCACATGAACTTCATGACGCGACCTTCGATACCGCCGTTGAGGAGGCCGTCGCTGTGCTCGTAGCAGCCGGTCACCGAAGTCCCTTCCTGTTTGAGATGGAACTTGCCGTAGTTGGTGTCGTATGTTCCGCTGGCATCGGCGAAGGGCGTCTGCGTGAGCTGCTTGCCGAAGCCGCGAATCTCCATCAGCTCGATGTATTGCGGCGATCCGTGATTGTTCTTCACGACGACGCGCAGCCAGCGGCCGGGAACCTGCGCCGATACGGGAAAGCTCTGGTTGTCCGCTCTGTCCTGCAGCGAAACCGCGGCGATTTGTTGAAAGCCAGCGGTCGCGCTCGTGTCGGACATCTCGACAGTGATGTCTTTCGCGCCTCGCCCGTCGCCGTCGATGCTGCCGGTATCAAAGGAGAGGCGATCGAGCTGCGTCCGCTCCGGCAGCGCGATCACGATCGTTTGCGGCGCAATCGAATTCTCCGGCGTGGCCCAACCGCTCGTTGCCTTGTCGTCGAGCAGCCAGAAAGCTGACCATCCCTCGGAGTACTCCTGCGGTTTCTGCACGACGAGAGCGCCGGAGGAGAAGGAGATGAGGCTGGGCGTCTCGGCGCTGACTGCAGTGGTTGCCGTCGCGGCGGCAGTCGATGATGCGGTCGCAGTTGCTGTAGTGCCGGACGATGCAGGCGGCGGCGCCGCCTCTTTCTTTCCACAGGCGAAAACGACGGCGGCAACGGAGAGGACGACGAGCAGTCTGCGCATGCGCGAATTATAGGGAGGTCAGTGATCGCGTTTTCTCATGGCGATGTAGACCGCGGCGTCCCAGGCGTTGTGGATTCCGATCAGCAGGAGCAACAGCGCGGTGGCGGCGACGACGTACAGCGCTCCCACCTCGTGCCAGTACGCGGCGACGCCGCTCGCGAAGAGGCCGATGTATGCGATCAACGGAAGGACGATGTGCCAGATGCGATCCTCGAGTACGGGCTTGTAGTGCATCTCTTTGCCGAATCGGAGCGTGACGATCATCGCGTAGATGATCCCGGCCAGACCCTCCGCAGCCAGGCAGGCGGCCAGCGACGCAGGCGTTTGCCGCGGAACGCAGAGGATGGCGGCGATCAGCAGCGTGGCGCAGAAGTGAACGACGGTCGGCGTGGCGAAGACGTCCGAGCCGGTGCTCAGTCCTTCCGTGTCCGCACTCAGCGCGACGACGACGAACTGCAGTCCGGTCAACGCCGCTGCCGAAGATCCCACGATGACGTAGAACGATTCCCACTCACCCGGGACGGTCATTCGGCGCCTCCTTGCGAAGGACGCATTATCACGTCTTCGCGAAGCCGATTTCGCGCGTGTTCCGCGGCGACGGCGCGAGAAGAGCGCGCAACGCCTTGAACATGTCGCCCAGACTGTCGTCATGATCGGTCACGCGCTGTTCGAGCGCTTCGAGCCGCTTCGCGATCTCGGCGTGGCCGCGCACGTAGGCGCGCAAGCGAACGAATGCGCGAATTACGAACACGCTCATCTGGACGGCACGCGGGCTGTTCAACACGGTTGCCGCCATCAGGGCGCCGTGCTCGGTGAAGGCCCAGGGACGCGTTGATGCGTATTTCAGATTGAGGAGGTGGTCACAATTTGTGACCACCTCCTCACGCTCTGCACCTGTCAGCTGAAACCGGAAGTCTCCGGGAAAGCGTTTCGCGTTCCTCTTGACTGCCTGATTCAAGGCCTTAGTCGTCACTCCGTACACATCAGCCAGATCGCGATCCAGCATCACGCACTTCCCGCGTATCTCCACGATGGGAGGATCGAGTTGTCGCGCAAGCATCTTCCTCCCGGATGCAGCGCCTTTCGTTCTTGTCGTCATGCCACCGGTATACCTCGGATGCCGCGCAACTCCCAGGCACCACGATCATTCCTGAGGCGAGTCCTCAATCCTCTCTACTGGTAGTAGTTCAGCTCCGCGCGCTGCGCAAGTTCCAAGGCCGCGATCCGGCGCGGGTTCAACTCAGTGAGGTGGTCACAAACTGTGACCACCTCACCTCGGAGGCGACTCGGAGTTCGCCGTGCGACGGCCCTATCATTCGTCGAGATCGTGCGCCTCTCTCTCCTCATTTTCGCGATAGTCCTCGCGCCTGCCCTCCACGCAAGCGACTACGTCGCCGACTCCGCGTGCGCGAGTTGTCATGAGGCAAAGTACGCGTCGTATCAGGGCGTGGGGATGGCGCAGTCGATGCGGCGTCCGCGCGCGGACGTGCTCATCGAAGATTTTCGCAACGCTCGGTTCTTTCATAAGGCGTCGCGGAGCTGGTTCGAGATGGTTTGGAAGGATGGACGGCTGCTCTTCCGGCGGTGGCAGATCGATGGAGGTGGACGCCGTATCAACGAGATCGAGCAGCAGGTTGATTGGGTCGTCGGATCGGGACATCGGTCGCGCGTCTATTTGTATCGCACGCCGAGCGGCGGGCTGTTTCAGTTGCCGGTCGCGTGGTATTCGCAGGAGAGAGCGTGGGGGATGGCACCGGGATACGACCGCGCGGACCACGACGGCCTCACGCGCTCGGTGCGGCGCGAATGTCTATTCTGCCATGACGCCTATCCAGACGTTGCCGCGGATACTCACTGGTCGCCGCAGCGGTTTCCGGCGGCGATGCCCGAGGGGACTGGGTGCCAGCGTTGTCATGGGCCTGGGGCGAAACACGTGGACGCGGCCGCGGCCGGCGAGGCCTACGCTGCGGTGCGCGCGGCCATCATCAATCCGGCGCGGCTGCCGCCGGCGTTGCGCGACGCGGTCTGTTTTCAATGTCATCTGCAGCCCGCGGTGGCGATGATCGGTCCGCGGCGGTTCGAGCGCGGCGACTTTTCCTTCCGCCCCGGCGAGGCGCTTTCGGACTACATGCTGCACGTCGACATCGACGAGCCGGGACGTCCGCGCGAGCAGCGATTCGAGATCAATCATCACGCGTATCGATTGCGCCAGAGCCTTTGCTACATCAAGGGCGGCATCACCTGCAGCACCTGCCACGATCCGCACCAGCCGCTGAAGAAAGATCCGCGGCTCGCCAACATCGTCGCCACCTGCCTCGGCTGCCACAAGCGGCACACGGCGTCGAACGATTGCGTGCGCTGCCACATGCCGTCGCGCCGTGCGCAGGACGTCGTGCATGTCGTGATGACGGATCACAAGATTCAGCGCCGTCCGCCGGCGAATCTCACCGCGCCGCTTGCGGAGCATGAATCGACGATCGATCGCGTCGAGTTTCTCGATCGCGCTACGGCACCCGAGGGGACGTTAGGCGCGGTGTACAAGGCTGTGGCAATCCTGCGCGCGACGCCGCTCGATCCCGATGCCGCGGACTTCCTCAGCAAGCATCTCGATGCAACGCCGTCGATCGTGCCACGCCTCGATCTCATTGCCGCACAGTTGCAGCAGCGACGGTTTGCCGCAGCGCTCGCGTCGATCGGAGCAATCGGCGTAACCGATCCTCGCGTTCGTAGCTGGCGCGGAACGGCGCTGATGGGAACAGGATCAACTGCCGAAGGCATCGCCGATCTGCGTGCGGCGACGGAGGCCGACCCCGAGGTCCCGGAATTCCAACTCAACTATGGGGAGGCGCTCCATCGAACGGGACACGACCCCGAGGCATTGCCGCCGTTGACGCGCGCAATCGACCTGCGGCCGAACCTCGTCGCCGCGTTGCTGTTGCGCGCTGAAGTGTTCGCTGCCCTCGGGCGCGAGGCTGACGCGGTCGCCGATCGTCGCCGAGCGCTGGCAATCGATCCGAAAAAATAAACCACAGAGGCACAGAGATCACAGAGTCAAACCTCAGTATCCTCTGTGTCTCTGTGGTTCAATCGGTTTTTGATGGAGAACTTCGATGTCGTCGTCATCGGCGGCGGTACTGCCGGGCTGGTGACCGCGTCCGGCTGTGCACGGCTCGGACGCAAGGTTGCGCTGATCGAGCGAGAGAAGCTTGGAGGCGATTGCCTTTGGACGGGATGCGTTCCGACCAAGGCGCTTGTGGCTACGGCGCGGCTCATTCACCAGATGTCGCACGCGGATGCGTACGGCCTCGAACCGCAAACGGTGCGCGTCACGCCGAAGGCGATCATGGATTCGATGCGCGCGCAGCGGCACGCCATCGAGCATCACGATGATCCCGAGAAGTTTCGCGCGCTTGGCATCGAGGTGATTTTCGGCAACGCGAAACTCGCGTCGCGCAACGAAGTCGATGTCGATGGACGGAGGCTCGCGGCGAAGGACATCGTCATCGCCACCGGGACGCGCACGGCTGTTCCGCCGGTCGAGGGATTGACCGAGCATGGCTTTCTCGATCACGCGAGCTTCCTGAATCAGGACGCCTTCCGCGCTTCGCTGCTCATCCTCGGCGGCGGCGCGATCGGCATCGAGTTCGCGCAGATGTTCCGACGCTTCGGCAGCGAGGTCGTGGTCGTGGAGATGGGCGACGAGATCATCAACAAGGAAGATACGGACGTCATCGCGCGCGTTCGGACGATCCTGACCGAAGAAGGCATCGTCATCCGCACCGGCTGGTCGGCGAAGTCAGTGCGCATCGATGGCAGCAAGAAAGCCGTTCGCATCGAGAACGCGCTCGGCGAAACGATGGAGCTGCGCGTTGACGAAATCTTCGTCGCCAGCGGACGACGTGCGAACACAGAAACCCTCGGACTCGAAGCCGCGGGCGTGAAAACGGATCGCGGATTCATCGCTGTCGACAAGTATCTGCAGACATCCGTTCCGCGCATCTGGGCCTGCGGCGACGTTCACGGCGGCATGCAGTTCACGCACGTGGCCGCGTACGAGGCGGTGAAACTCGTGCGCAACATGCTCTTTCCGGGACGCTCGGCCGTGACGTACGACGACATTCCGTGGGGGCTGTACACCGATCCCGAAGTTGGCCACATCGGGATGACGGAACGTGAAGCGATCGGGAAGCATGGTGCGGAAAACGTACGCACGTATCGCGTAGAAATGGCGGACGTCGATCGCGCCGTCGTCGATCGCACCCCCACCGGCTTCCTCAAGCTCGTCTGCGACAAACGCGGCCGCATTCTCGGCGCGCACGCGCTCTGCGCAAACGCGTCGACCTTGATCGAACCAGTCGTCCTGGCGCGAAAGAAGAAGGTGACCGTGTCGCAACTCGCACAACTCGTCTCCCCCTACCCGTCGCTCGCCGACGCGCTGCAGAAAGCCGCCTCGCTGTACTACCAGGACGTAGCGAAAGGGTGGCTCGGATCGCTGGGCAAGTGGATCGCGAAGCGGTCGCAGTAGCGGACCGGGAACGGCATTGGCAATAGAATCCCCCGATCTTGCAAAGGGAGGCAACATGAAAAAACTAATGGTGATCCCGTTCGCGCTCGTTTTCGCCGCGTGCGCACATAGCAAAGGACCGATGGCGATGGCCACGCTCGACTCCACGAGCGGCTCGACAGCGAAAGGGACCGTTCACTTTCAGGACGCCGGAGACAACGGCGTTGAAGTCGTCGCCGATCTGACCGGAGTCCCGCCCGGCGTCCACGGATTCCACGTTCACGAAAAGGGCGACTGCGGCAACAATGGCACCAACGCCGGTCCGCACTTCAATCCGACCACCATGGTTCACGGCGCGCCTGATGCCGTCTCCCATCACGCCGGCGACTTCGGCAACGTCACCGCCGACGACAAGGGCGAAGTCCACGCCCGCTTCACCACGCACTCGATCACCATCAACACCGGCACGAACGCCGTAGTCGGCCACGCCGTCGTCCTGCACGGCAATCCGGACGATCTGGTCTCGCAGCCGGCCGGCAACGCCGGACCGCGCATCGCGTGCGGCGTCACCACATTGATGGGAAGCATGTAGCCATGAAACATCTCGCAATCATCGCGCTCGTCCTGCTGCCGCTCGCTTGCGCTCACCGCGCCGGCACGACCAAAAGCACTTCCACGCCGGGCCGCGGCGCGATCAAACTCACCATCACGCCGAATCCCGTCGTGGCCATGAATGTGGGCGGGAACACCTACGAGTTTCCGTTCGACGCCGTGGTGAAGGAGACTGGCGGTCATCCCGTCACCATCGAGCGTGTGACCGCGAACGTTTTCGCCGCCGGCGGAATCCCTGTGGCCACCGAATCCTACGATGCCGCGAAGATCCAGTCCCTCGGCTTCGCCAGCGCGGTCCAGGCGAAGGGTGAGATTCACTACCGCTTCGCGCCGCGCAAAGAAGTTCCCGACGCTTCCCTCTTCACGTCCGTCTATGGCGACATTCGCGTGGAAGGCATCGACGACAACGGCTCACGCACGACCACAACCACGACCATCACGCTGAAGAAGGGGTAGCAATTAGAATGGCGCGATGACTGACGACAGCCTGAAACATCTCCTGGACGCAAATGCCGCGCGGATCGAGAGCGCGATCGACGGGAAAACGAACGCCATCGAGCAGCGCATGGACCTCGGCTTCGCCGACACGCAGGCGATGATCAAGTTCTCCCACGCCGAGCTCGATCGCCGCGTCCGTTACATGGAGCAAACGCTGCAAACGTTGGAAGACCGCTTCGTAGGCCTACAAACCCGCGTCGATCGCCTCGAAGAAGCAACGCGGACCGAGAACTAGTCTTAGTCTCTCGCTCCGCGTCTCCGCGTCTCCGCGTGAACAGCTTTTGCGTACCTACTCCACCCACTTCGCGATGAACAGATTCATCTCATGCCCCTCCGGCTGCGCGCGGCTGGAAGCCCAGATCAGGTACTGACCATCGGGACTGAACACACAGAAGCCGTCGAAGCCCGGCGCGGTCGTGATGCGCTCCAACCCCTGCCCATCCTTCCCCACTGTCCAGAGATCGAAGTCGAATCCCTTCGCATTCACATTCGACGCGAAGATGATCCGCTTCCCGTCGTTCATAAAGTACGGACAGAAATTCGCCGCGCCGTTGCTCGTGATCTGGCGCTGGTTCGTGCCGTCCGCGTTCATCAGGAACAGCTCCATGTGCAGCGGCTTGACGAGGTCCTTCGCCAGCAGCGCGCGATCTTCGTCGAGCGCCGGCCCGGCGGGATGATTGGCGCGCCAGACAATCTGCGTGCAGTCGCCGTTGTAGAACGCGCCGCCGTCGTAGCCGGGCGTGTTGGTCAGGCGCTTCACCTTGCCTGACGCCGCGTCCATCTCGTACAGATCGAGATCGCCGTCGCGCATCGACGTGAAGATCATCTTCCCGCCTTGATGACACCACGTCATCTCCGCGTCGTACCCGGCCGTGGCCGTGATTTTCTTCGCGTTCGATCCATCGACATTCGCCTCGACGATGTCGAAGCTCGGATAGACGGGCCACACGTATCCGTGCGACATATCCGGCTTCGCGGGACACTCCGGCGCGCCCCCCTCGGTGGTCGCATAGACGATGCGATCGCCCTGCGGATACTTGAAGTAGCCGCACGTCGTCCGTCCTTTGCCGCTGGAGACGAGCTTCGTCTCGCCGGTGACGAGATCCATCGTGTACTCCTGATCGCATCCCGCGCCCGGCACCGTGGCCTGGTAGATGATCTTCGTCCCATCAGGACTGAAATAGGCCTCGGCATTCTCGCCGCCGAACGTGAGCTGGCGGATGTCCTTGAGATGCTTCTCGCCGTCGAACGTTTTCTCGTACGGCTTGCCCGCTTTGATCACGAGTGACGAAACTTTCGGCGCCGGTGCAGCGGCGCCGCCGCGCGTCGTCAACGTCGCGCGCAACGATTTCTTTTCGCCGTTGCGGATGACGATGATGTCGACCGTGTCGCCCGGCTTGTGATCCTGCAGCGCGTACGACATGTCGTAGAGATTTTCGATGCGCGTCCCGCCGATGGAGACGATGCGATCTTTACCGCGGATGCCGGCTTTGTCCGCGGGCGACCCGGGACGGACATCTGCGAGCAGGACGCCGCCGGTGGTCTCGCTCATCGCGCTGTAGTCGGGGACCGTGCCGAGGTAGGCGCCGTAGCCGCGCGAATCGCCTTCCATGGCCGGGGCGGAGGCGGCGCGCGCGTACTGCGGCGTCACGCGGCCGGAAGCGAGATGCATCATCACGCTCGTCCCGAAATCGACCACGTGCTCGATGCCCGCGTAGTTGAGGCTCTCCGCGACATCCTCGGGTGTGTGATAGCGATCGTGCGCACCGGTGAAGAAGTGCAGCACCGGAATCTGCTTCGCGTAGAAGCTGGTCTGATCGGAGGGGCCGTAGCCGTCGCCGCTCGATGTGACGTTGATCTTCGAAAAGGACGTGGCCGCGTCGACGACTTCTTTCCACTGCGGCGCGGAATCGGATCCAAACACGATCAGGCGGTTGTCGCGCATCTGTCCGACCATGTCGAGATTGATCATCGCCACGACGCGCGGGATCAGCGGCGAATGGCCGACGAACCACGATGATCCGGCCAATCCGACCTCTTCGCCGGAGAAAAGCGCGACGACGATCGTGCGCCGGTTGTTCACGTCAGCAAGCTGCGTCTTCAGCCGCTCGGCGATGGCCATGATCGCGGCATCGCCAGAGGCATTGTCGTCGGCGCCCGGATGAATGGCGTGCTCGTTCGGCTTCATCGAGCCCTGACCGCCGTAGCCGAGGTGATCGTAGTGCGCGCCGAGAACGACGACCTCGTTGGCCAGAGCACCGCGGCCGGGAAGGATGCCGGCGATGTTCTCTGCATCGACAAACTGCGGCTTCACGTCGGCGACGCCGCTGATTCGCGTTTCGAGAACTTTTGACCGCGGCTTCAGATCGGCATCGACACTTTTCTGCCACGCCGTCAGATCGCCCACCCATTTTTCGGCGACCGACGTTTTGACCTGCAGCACCGGAATGCCAGCCGGACTCTCGGGACCATCGTTCACGAGCGGCGGAACTTTGTCCTTCCCTTCGTCCTGCAGCGGACCGGTCGTAAAGATCACCGCGACGGCGCCGCGCTCGCGCGCCTGCAAGACCTTGTAGCGCATGGCCGACCAGCGGCTCGGCTTCCGGCCGTCGAACTTCGACGCGTCGTCCTTCTCCTGCGGCTCGTAGCGCAGCATCACCGCGACCTTGCCCTTCAGATCGATGCCGTCGAAATCGTTGTAGCCGATCGGCGTGGCGTCGATGCCGTAGCCAACGAAGGCGATCGGTCCCGCGAACGCGCCGGGGCTGGAGAAGCCGAGCGGCGTCCAGTCGCCGTCGGCGACGCCCTCGAGCTTGTTGCCGTTGCCGAGCGCAACGCCGGTCTTGATCGGGAACAGCTGGCGATACGACGTACCGAACGCCGGTTGCAGTCCGATCGACTTCAAACGTCCTTCGATGTATTCGGCCGCCTTGTGGATGCCATTCGTACTGATTCCCCTCCCGTCGGTCGCGGGCGCTGCGAGAAACGCGACGTCCTTCCGAAGTTGCGGTTCATCCGCAAACACGGAGGTACACAGGAGTATCGAAGCGACGACAGCGAGGCGGCGAACGTTCATTTGAGAGCCTTTCGGACGGCGAGTTGCGCTCATTCTAATGGCGATGGATGTGCGGCACGCATGTCGCACGCGGAGCGGTATGACCAGCGTCGCACTTGTGACCGGATCGAGCCGTGGCATCGGCTTCGAAGTAGCGAAACAACTCGCCGCGCGCGACTACCGCGTCATCGTGACGAGCCGCAGCGAAACGTCCGCCGCCGCCGCGGCAGCGAAAATCGGAGGCGATGCCGTCGCGCATGCGCTCGATACTTCCGATGCCGCGTCCATCCGCGAGCTTGCCGCCTGGATCAAGGGCGAGTTCGCCCAACTCGACGTGGTCGTCAACAACGCGGCGATTCTGCTCGGCGAGAGGACGACCATCCTCGATACACCGCCGGAAACGTTCGAAAAAACGTTGCGCACGAACGCGCTCGGTCCACTGCTGGTCACGCAATCCGTCGCGCCGCTCCTCCGCCGCAGCAAGGCCGCGCGCATCGTCAATGTCTCCTCGGGTGCCGGACAGATTTCGTCGATGACCAGCTACGCGCCCGCCTACTCGATTTCGAAGGCGACGTTGAACGCGATCACGGTCATGCTCGCACATGCGCTGCCGCACGCTCGCGTGAACTGCGTCGATCCCGGATGGGTGCGCACCGACATGGGCGGACGGAACGCCACGCGCAGCGTCGAAGAAGGTGCGGAGACGATCGTCTGGCTGGCCACGTTGCCGAACGACGGACCGACCGGCGGCTTCTTCCACGACCGCCGCCGCATCGCATGGTGATGGTAATCTTCGCCGCGTTTTTGCGGAGCTGACGACCATGCCCGGACCGATCACGGAGTTCATCCAGCATCACTATCGCCACTTCAACGCGGCGGCCCTGCGCGCGGCGGCGGACGATTACATCAAGCACCTCGACGGCGGCAACAAGATGCTGATCACGCTGGCCGGCGCGATGTCGACGGCGGAGCTCGGAATCTCGCTCGCCGAGATGATCCGCCGCGACAAGGTCCACGCGATCTGTTGCACTGGCGCGAACCTCGAAGAGGACATCTTCAACCTCGTCGCGCACGATCACTACGAACGCGTCCCGCACTACCGCTACCTCTCCGCGCAGGACGAGAAGGCCCTCCTCGACCGGCACATGAACCGCGTCACCGACACCTGCATCCCCGAGGGCGAGGCGATGCGGCGCATCGAGTCGGCGGTGCTGAAACACTGGGTAGCGAAGGACATGGAAGGCCGCCGCCTTTTCCCGCACGAGTGCATGTACGAGATCCTGCGCGATGGCTCGATCGCCGAGTACTACCAGATCGATCCGAAGAATTCGTGGATGATCGCCGCCGCCGACAAGAACCTCCCGATGTTCGTTCCCGGCTGGGAAGACTCGACCCTCGGCAACATGTACTCCGGTCACTGCATCTCCGGCGACGTGAAGAACGTGCACACAGTCCGCACCGGCATCGAGTACATGATCGAGCTGGCCGACTACTACACGAAGACTTCGGCATCCGGCACGATCGGCTTCTTCCAGATCGGCGGCGGTATCGCCGGCGACTTCCCCATCTGCGTCGTCCCGATGCTCCACCAGGATCTGCAACGAACGAACGTCCCACTGTGGGGCTACTTCTGCCAGATCAGCGATTCGACCACGAGCTTCGGCTCGTATTCAGGCGCCGTCCCGAACGAAAAGATCACCTGGGGCAAGCTCGGCGTCGATACACCGAGTCATGTGATCGAGTCCGATGCGTCGATCGTCGCACCATTGATGTTCGCGTACGTGATGGGTTGGTGATGCAACGTTTGTCATCCTGAGCCGCCGGAGGCGTTGGAGCGCGAAGCGCGGAACGCCGAAGGACGGTCGAAGGACCCCCTCAGTGCTTGCCTCGTGCAAGAGCCACCGCCCCACCGGGTTAGCAGGTTGGGGGTCCTTCGACCGTCCTGCGCCGCTCCGCCTGCGGCTACGCGGCTTCGGCGGCTCAGGATGACAGTCTTACTGCAGCGCGAGCGAGACCTTCGTCCCATTCGTCGACACACCGTCCTGAACGGCATGCGGATCGGACGGATTTTTCGTCATCGCGTCGCCGTCGGAGTCGAGGCGGGCTTCGATGCGGACAGTGGCGGGCAGCGGCTGCCCCATCATCGAGTCGGCAGCGCTGAGGTCGATGTCGAGCGGGAAGGTCGGGCTGGCGATCCGCTTCACCGCGGCGGGCGGACCGGCGGTTTGGCCGGAGGCGCGGGCGATCACAAAGAGGACCGCATTCGGAGACGGCGCGGCGCCGGCGAGCGTCAACGTTACGTGGACTGACGGGCCCGAGGCCGGAGCGGCGGCGGGAGCGACGGCGGCAGGCGCCGGATTCTTCGCCTGCTCTTTCATCTTGGTCAGCACATCGTCGAGGCGCGCCTTCTGCTCGGGATGGCGACGCGTGGCTTCGGCGATCTGCGCTTCGGCGTCGGCCGTCTTTCCGCGCTGGATGTCGTCCCACGCCAGGGCGACGTAGGCATCGAGAAGCTGCGGGTCGGACTTGATGGCGTGCCGCAACATCTCCGCAGCAGGATCGCGCTGGCCCATCGACATGCGCACGAGCGCCTGATACGTCAGCGCGCGAGCGTCGTCGGGAGTGCGCGCGAGGATGTACTTCGTCTGCTCGAACACGCCCATCAGATTCTCGCGTTCGAGGTAGGCCTTGGCGAGCTGATTGCGCATCTCCAGATCGTCGGGCGATTTCGCGACCGATGCTTCGATCTGTTGCAGCGCGGGATCGGACTGCTGCGGCTGTTGCGACTGCGGCGCGGAGGCCATCGGAGACGGAGCGCTGTCCGTTTTCGGCGTGGCCTTTTCCGTGACGAACCAGCCGATTCCGCCGAGGACGGCAACCGAGGCTGCGCCCCAGATGAAACCGCGGATGGAGGCGGCGCGGGTCAGCGCGGCGATGTCGGCGCTGGGAACGCGGGCGTCCCGCCCGCCGGACTTGGCAGGATCGTGCCCGACGGCGGGCGGGACGCCCGCGCTCCCAGGAGATTTGCGTTTGTCGAGCGCGCGAAGCACATCCGCGGTCTCGCGCTCCAGGCGGCGTTGTTCTTCGACGCTGCCGCCGGTCTCTTTCAATTCGCGCAACTGCTGCAGGAGCACATCGCGTTTCGCTTCGAGGTCGAGACGCTCAACCTCCGGCTTCGGCGCGCGGCTCTTCATGCCGTACCAGAACATGAAGCCGACGATGAGGCCGGACAGGATCATCCCGCCGGCGCTGAGCCAATCGGTCATGGTTTCTCCACCATCTCACGAACGCGCGCCAGGTACGGATCGTCCGCCGGTTCTTCTTCAGCGGCGGCGTGCACCGGCTCGACTTCGAGCTTCTTCGCTTTCGAAACCACGAGCACGAAGCCGATGGCGAGGACGGCGATCGGAAGGATCCAGACCAGCGCGTTCACGCCCTGAAACTTCGGCTTGAGCAGAACGAACTGTCCGTACGACTTTTCAAAATAGCTGAGGATCTGCTCCTCGGTGTACCCGCGCTCGAGCAGCTCACGAACCTGCGCCTTCATGTTGGACGCCATGATCGACGGCGAATCGCCGATGGCCAGTCCCTGACAAACGGGGCAGCGAAGCTCGTGCGAGATGACCATCGTCTGTTGCTCGAGTTGCGGTCCAGACAGCGGCGTCCCTTTCGGCGCGCCGACGAACTGCGCGGCATCGGGCACTTTGATCTGCAGCAGCGCGAGCAGAAAGAACGTCGCGATCATCGCATCGCCTTTGCCAGATTCTCCTGGAGAATCTCCGTGTTCATCGGTCCTTCGTATTTCGCCACGATCGTTCCTGCCGCATTGATGAAGTACGTCTCCGGCACGCCGCCAACGCCGTATGCGATCGCGGTCTTGCCGTTGGCGTCCAGCAGCGTCGGATAGGCGCTTCCGCGCTCGGCCAGGAAGCGGTTGATCTTGTCCTCGGTATCGTTGAACACCACGCCGACGAACTGCACGTTCGGCAACTGGCGCGCGTTGGCGACGAGCGTCGGATGCTCTTCGTAACACGGCACGCACCACGTCGCCCAGAAGTTGACGATGACCGGCTTGCCGCGCAGCGATTCGAGATCGATGGTCTCGCCGGTGTTGACAGCCTTCAGCGCGAACGGCGGCGCGGGCTTGCCGACCAGCGGCGAATCGATGTGCTGCGGATCTTTGCCGAGGCCGGCGAAGAGACCGAAAACGATCGCGGCGACGATGACGATGCCGATGATCAGAACCGTCCGGTTCACGCCATCGCCTCATCGTCGATCGTGGGAGCGCTCTCCGGGACGACGACGTACGTGCGGCGGCGCGCGGGAATCAGCGCGATCAAACCGCCCGCGCCCATCAGCAGCACCGCGCCCCAGATCCAGCCGACCATCGGCATGTTGATGATCAGCAGACCAACCTGATCGCCCTGGATGTTCATGATCGAAAGATAGTAATCGCGTCCGATCGTCGAGTGCACCGCCGGCGTGCCGATCGGTTCGCGCATCGCGGCATACTGATTCATGCGCGGCTCCATCGTCGTCACCGGCTGGCCGTTTTTCGAAATGTTGAAGCGCGCAATCGTCGATTGCCGATGCGGTTCTGCGCGTTCCTCGGTGCCCATGAAGGTGACGGCGTATCCGGCGAACGTCGTGCTCTGTCCGCGCGCCAGCGTCACTTCTTCCTGCGTTCGCATCGTGCTGCTGACGGCGATGGCTACGAAGACGATGACCGCGCCGGCGTGGACGACGTAGCCGCCGAAACGGCGCCGTCCGCGGCGAAGCTGCGCATCGATCAGCGCTGGAGCGAAGGAGTCACCTTTCTTCAACCGCTGCCGAAGCGGAAGCCACATCTGCGCGAACGTCACATGCGCCGCGTAGCCGCCGAAGAGCAGCGTGACCAACGTCCACGCGTTGCGGATGCCGAATGCGTAGCCGATGATCAGCGCGATCGCGCCGGTGATCAGCGGCGGCAGCAGCGCGCGCAACATTTCCTTGCGATTCGTTTTGCCCCACGGCAGCGCGGGACCGACTCCAAGCAAAAACAGCAGCGCCGTTCCGACCGGGACAACCATCGCGTCAAAGTACGGCCGCCCAACGCTCATCTGCTTCCCTTTGATCGCCTCGACGACGAGCGGGAAGACGGTCCCAACGAGCACCGTGAAGGTGAAGACGACGAAGAAAAGGTTGTTGACGAGGAACATCCCCTCGCGGCTCACCGCGCTCTCGATCCGCCCCTCGGCTTCGAGTGAGTCGATGCGCAAGGCGAGCAGGATCACCGAGAAGAGCAGGATCGCGGTGAGGAAAACGAGGATGGTCGGTCCGATGGAGCTCTGCGTGAACGAATGGACGGAGTTGAAGACGCCCGACCGCGTCATGAACGTGCCGAGGATCGTGAGAAGGAAGCTGGCCTGAATCAGCGTGACCGTCCACCCTTTGAGCACGCCGCGGCGCTCCATGACGATGGCCGAATGCAGCGCGGCAGTGGCAGTGAGCCACGGCAGCAGCGATGCGTTTTCGACCGGATCCCACGCCCAGTAACCGCCCCAGCCGAGGACCTCGTACGCCCACCAGCCGCCGAGCATGATGGCGATGGTGAGGAAGACCCACGGCAGCAGGAGCGATGCGCGCAGCGGCCGCAGGAACGATTGTCCGAGGCGGCCGCGCAACAGTGCGGCGGCCGCGAAGCCGAAGGGGATGGTCATCCCGACGTAGCCGAGGTAAAGCATCGGCGGGTGAATGATCATCAAGAGATGGTTTTGCAGAAGCGGATTCGGTCCCGGTCCGTCGAGAGGAACCGGACTCACGCTGAGAAACGGATTCGCAGGACCGGCGATCAAAAAGCTGAAGAACGCGCCGCACGAAAGCCAGGTGCCGATGGCGAACGGCATGTACTCCTGATGCTCATTGCGGTTCACCCAAGTCGTCGCGGCGATGTAGATTCCGAGGATGAATCCCCAGAAGAGGATCGACCCTTCGAGCGACGACCAGAGACTGACGATGGTGACCCACAACGGCACCTGCGTCGATCCGACATGCGCAACATATTGCACGCCGAAATCGTGCGTGATGAGCGCGTACTCCATGACGCCGGTGGCGAGCACCATCAGCCCCGCGAACGCATACGCGAACCGCTGCGACCAGCGCAACCCCTCGGGCGAACGCTTCGCGCCGGCCGCGTAGGCGATGAACGCGCCGGTCGTCGAAACGAGGACCGAGGCGAGAATGAGGAAACGTCCGAAT
The DNA here is from genome assembly GCA_019247495.1 of Acidobacteriota bacterium. Lineage (GTDB taxonomy): Bacteria > Acidobacteriota > Thermoanaerobaculia > Gp7-AA8 > Gp7-AA8 > JADGNZ01. The sequence goes on along the minus strand of JAFAOU010000075.1, from coordinate 32,180 downwards.
GTGGCGGTCATTGTTTCAAGTGGTCAGTGGCCAGTGGCCAGTGGTCAGGATCAAAAACGACCTGACCACTGACCACTTGCCACTGACCACTTCCTTAGTCCTTCAATCCTTCCGTCGACTTCATCAACTTCTGCAGCTCTTCTTTGTTCACCGCGTGGCCGGCCTTCGGGGCGCGGTATTCGTTGTTGTGCGAGACCATCAGGCGGTTGCATTGAAAATAGCCGGAGCGGGTCATGGTGCCTTCGACGACGACGCCGATGTTCTCGCGGAACATCTGCGGCGGAACTCCGGACGACTTCACGTGCACGATGCCGGTGGCGTCCTTGACGTCGAACTCGAGACCCGAAACGCCGTTGCGTCCTTTCACCGAATGCGGCGCAACCATGCCGCCGAGGCGGATCGTGGCGCCGTAAGCCTTGTTGCCGGCGGCGTGCAGATCGGTCGGCGTCCAGTAGTAGACGAGATTCTTGCTGATGCCGCCGTACGCGATCACGAGAAACGCGGCGATTGCCGCCGCGAACGCCGCGATCATGAAACGGCGCGTTTTGCGGCGCATGGCATCGCTGGCCGTTGGTTCAGTCATTGTTCCTCCGCTTGATTTCGCTGCGTAACCGCGCGATGACGCTGCCGCCGTAAATTGCCAGCACGATCGCGGTCACCGAGTAGGCGGCCACGACGAAGTTCCAGCCGCCAGGGATCATTCCGTTCATACGCTTTCTCCCACCGGCGGCGGTACGAGCTCCTGCTCGAGCCGCATCGAGGCCACGCGCGCGCGCAGCATGATGAACGCTGTCATCAGGAAGAGGATGCCGAACGCGTTCATGCGCAGCGGCAGCCAGAACTGGCGCGAGACGGTGCTCGGACTCGACTGCAACTGGTGCAGCGAGTTCCACCAACGCACTGAGTAATAGACGATCGGGACGTCGACGTACGCGATGATCGTGGCCACGGCCGACCAGATGGCCCGGCGCGCGGGATCATCGACGAACTTACGAAGCGCGAGGATGCCGAGAAACGCGAAGAGCAGGACCGCGGTCGTGGTCAGCCGCGGATCCCAATCCCACCACACGCCCCACGTCGGTTTGGCCCAGATCGCGCCCTGACAGCAGAGCAGGAACGCGAGGACGACGCCGACTTCGATGGCCGCTTCCATCCGCGCGTCCCATTTCCAGTCAGACTTGAACAGAAAGATGACGGCGCAGACGAACGCGAACGTCATCGCCAGCAGCGCGTTCCACGCTGTCGGCACGTGCACGTACATGATTCGCTGCACCTGTCCCATCAAGGCCTCGGGTGGCGCAACGAAGAGGCCGATGTACGAGCCGATCGCGAGGAAAAGAATGCCCAGACCGAGGATGATCCAGGGCAGCCGCGGAAAGCGATTGTTGTCGACGCGCATTGTTTTGGGACCGCTCACTCTTCAACGACCTTTTCGAAAAGAAGTCCGCAGAGAGACCAATAAATTGCATCAAACGAAGCCAGCAGGACGATCCACGATCGCACCTGATTCATCGGGTCGCCGAGGATGATCAGCGAGGTCGCTTTTACAGATGCCAGTAATGCAGGAACGATAAGCGGAAACAGCAGCAACGGCAAGAGCGTCTGCTTCGAACGCACCTGCGCGGTCATCGCCGCGTAGAGAGTGCCGGGCGCGGACAGGCCCGCGGCGCCGAGGGCGATGACGAGGATGAGCATCGGGATGCGCGTCGTGCCGGCGTCGTAGAGGACGACCATCACCGGAATCAGGGCGATGCCGAGGAGGGTGAGCTGCAGCCAGTTGGCGATCGCTTTTCCGTAGTAGAGCGCACGCGGATTTGCCGGAAGAAGCAGCAGGCCTTCCATGGCGCGATTCTCCATCTCGGCATGAAAGCTTTCCGCGAGGGTGAGAGTCGATGAGAGGAGCAGTCCGAGCCAGAGGAAGCCGGCGGAGAACTGGCGAAGGAGTTCGGCGACAGGTCCAACGGCGAAGCTGAAGAGCAGCAACGCGGCCGCGCCGAAAACGAAGACGGCCATGAATTGCGCGCGGCTGCGCCATTGCAGAAGCAGCTCTTTGCGAAGGGCGGCGGTCAGCATGGGGACCACCTGTCATCCTGAGCCGCCCGAGCCGCGCGGCGCGAAGCGCAAGACGGCGCAGGACGGTCGAAGGACCCCCTGATGCTTGCCTTGATCAAGTACCGCCACCCGTCCCTGGTTACCAGGAAGGGGGTCCTTCGACCGTCCTCCGCTGCTGCGGCTTCGCCTACGCAGCTGCGGCGGCTCAGGATGACAGTCATCAAACCGCCACCTCCGAGGCCTTCCCCCGCCACGCCACCCGCCCGGCTTCGAGCAACAGCGCCTCGTCGGCCGAGGAGGCGGCGCGCTCGAGTTGGTGCGTCGCGAAGATGACGGTCGTCCCGTCCGCCTTGAGCTCGCGCACGACGTCATCGACGAGATCAAACCCCTCGGGATCGAGTTGGCCATACGGCTCGTCGAGCAGCGCCACCCGCGGCTCCTGCAACAGCACGCGTGCGAACGACAGCCGCTTGCGCATACCGGCGGAGAACGTCGCCACGACGTCATCTGCGCGGCGGCCGAGTCCGACGCGATCAAGCAGCCCGGCGACGTTCGTGCGAGGGCGTCCGAGGTGGTCGGCGACGATCGACAGATTCTCGCGGGCGGTGAGCGAGTCGTAGAGATACGACGCGTGGCTGAGTAGCGCTACCAGCTTGCGGACGTCTTCGCGCTCAGTGACCACATCGAAGCCGCCGACGCGGGCCGAACCGCCGTCGGGGCGGACGGCGGTGGCGATGGTCCGCAGCAACGTGGACTTCCCCGATCCATTCGGTCCGGCCAGCATCAGCACCGCGCCGCCGGCGAGGTTGAACGAGACGTCGGCGAGCGCCCACCGGCGGCCATACCGGCGGGCCAGATTCTGCGCTTCGATGCCGGCGGAGGCGTCCATGCACGCGCAGTGTCGTTCAGGAGCGGGTGCGGGGCAAGGGCGTATCGGTTACACGAGGATGTGTCGCGCGTCACCGCGCTATCATCCCGCGCGATGCGTACCACCGCCCTCGCGCCCCTCCTGATCCTCGCCGGCTGCTCGATCATCGCGCCTCCTGCCCCGCCGCCGCCCGCGCCTGGGCCAACTCCCGCGGCGCCCGTTGCGTATGGATTCAAACTCGAGGAAGAAGTGAAGATCCTGCAGATCGAGGACCGGCGTCAGTACTACGCGCCGCTCATCGATTGGGGCATTCATCATCCCAACGCGCTGCACCGCGCGCGGATGGCGCTGGCACTGGGCCGCATCGGGCCGCAGACGTTTGTGGATGTCAACAACAATGGTCAGCGCGATGAAGGGGAACAGCAGGCCGGAGTGGCGCAGCTCGTGACGCTGGTCCACGACCCCGATGCGAACGTTCGCGCCACTGCGGCATTCGCACTCGGCCAGATCGCCGATGCGGCTTCCATCGATGCATTGGTGCAGTTTGCGAACGACGCTGATGGCGACGTGGCCGGCGAAGCGGTCGAGGCGCTTTCGAAACTGGCGGCGAAGGTTCCGCTGGCGCGTTACGCGGCATTCACAGCGGCGCAAGTTCCGGAAGGGATTCGCGCGCGCGCCATCCGCCTCCTGTTCCGCTTCAAGAGCGACGAAGCATCAACGATCGCTGCTGACGCACTGGCCTCGCCGTCGCCGCGCATCCGCGAAGAGGCCACCTACGCACTGGCGCGGCGGGCGTTCGCGGCCGCGCGCCCGCGGCTGGAGCTGCTCGTCAACGATCCGAATCCGCAGACGCGCGCGAATGTCATGTCGGCCCTCGGCCGCATCGCCGCGCCGGAGTCGCTGCCGTTGCTGATCGAGGCGTTGCGCGATCCGCATCCGTGGGTGCGCACGAACGCGGTCGTGGCGATCGCAAGGCTCGCGGCGAAAGAGCGCCACAACATCGAGCGGCCGGAGATGCCGCAGGACGCACTGCGCGTGCTGGAACTGCTCGAAGATCCCGATCCCGGCACGCGCGCCTCATCGATCGACACCCTAGGCTACTACGCGGTTCACAGCGACCCGGCGCGCCGCCGCCTGCTCGACGTCGCCGCGAACGGCTCGCGCTGGGACCGCGAGCTGGCCGCCGGCGCCATCGCCAAAAACCTCGGCGACGAGAAGCTGTTGCCGGCGGAACTGACTGGATGGGCGAAGGTGCGCGTCCTCGAAGCGGCCAGCGCCGTCTCGGACGCCGTTCGCCAACGCTACGCGCACGATCCCGATCCGCTCGTCCGCGCGCAGGCGCTGGCAACGATCGCTGACGATCACATCGACGCGAACCTGCCACTGATCCGTGCAGGGCTCGACGATCCCGACGTCATCGTGCGCGGCTACGCCATCGGCGCGTTTGGAAAATCTCACGATCCCAACAAGCTGGCCACACTCCAGGCCGCGGAAAAACGGGCGCGAAGCGACAAACAGAATGACGCGCGCCTCGCCGCAATCGGGTCTCTGGCCGAGATCGACTACCCGGAGCGAGAGAGTGTGCTTCGCGCGCAACTCGCCGACGCCGATCCGGTCGTCCGCCGCATCGCCGCAGATTCCATCGAACAGAAGCTGAAGAAGCCGCGCCCGCAGTACACGCCGCTGCCGGTGACGCGCACCGACTACGCGCAGATCGTGGAGTGGTCGCACCATCCGCACACCGCCACGATTCACATGACGCGCGGCAACATCAACATCGCGCTGCTGACGCAGGACGCGCCGGTGACGACCTGGAACTTCGCCCAGCTTGCCCGCGCGAAGTACTTCGACAACAGCTCGTTCATGCGCGTCGTCCCGAACTTCGTCATCCAGGGCGGCGATCCGCGCAACGACATGGAAGGCGGTCCGGGCTACGCGATCCGCGACGAGATCAATCTGCAAAAGTACACGCGCGCCGCGGTCGGGATGGCGTTGTCCGGCCCTGACACCGGCGGTTCGCAGTTCTTCATCACGCACTCCCCCCAACCGCACCTCGACGGCGGCTACACGATCTTCGGGCGCGTGACCGCGGGGATGACGGCGGTCGTCGATCAAACCGAGCGCGGCGATCGCGTGGAGACGATCACGATCGACTAAAAGCGTTTCACCACAGAGGCACAGAGAACACAGAGATGTTCTTTGTGTCCTCTGTGTCTCTGTGGTTAAGCAGTTTTCTTAGCCATCAACCACCCCACCAGAAAAATCGCGCCGCCGATGAACAGCAGGCGCACTTCCAGGTTCACGTTGTCTTTCAGCAATCCGGTGAGCAGGCCGATCGGAAGGATGATCATTCCGATCAATTGGAAGAGGCGGCCAAAGAGCGCGGACATGGCGCGCGAAGTGTACAGTCTCGCTCCATGCCCAGACTTCATCGCGCCGACGCCTTCCTCATCGTCATCGACGTGCAATCGAAACTGATGCCGGTCATCAGCGAGCGCGAAGCGGTCGAGCGCAACATCGAACGGCTCGTGCGCGGCAGCAGGATCGTCGACATCCCCGCTCTCCTCACCGAGCAGTACGTCCAGGGCCTCGGCGCGACCATTCCGATCATTCGCCGCGCCTTCGAGGAAACCTCCGGCTACGTCCCGATCGAGAAGTCGTGCTTCTCCGGCTACGGCTGCGCCGAGTTCGTCACCACCACGCGCAATCTGCACCGCAAACAGGCCATTGTGGCCGGCGTCGAGGCGCATGTCTGCGTCTACCAGACCGTCGGTGACCTCATCGCCAACGGCTACGACGTCACCATCGTCGCCGACGCCATCTCCTCCCGCACGCAGGAGAACAAGGACATCGCCATCCGCCGAATGATCTCCGACGGCGCGCGCCTCAGCTCCACGGAGATGGTTCTGTTCGAGCTGACCGTGAACTCCGGAACGGACGAGTTCCGCGAAATGTCCCGCCTGGTGAAGTAGTGGATTAGTCGATTAGGAATCCGGAGGGGCCGGTTCTTCACCGCGTCCTAATCTACTAATCCACTAATCGACTAATCCACTACTGCTGAGTGTCTCCTTCTTGCACACACGTTCCGCAGGAGGACACACTCATGACTGAACTGAAAGGCAAGCGCGTCGCGCTCATCGTCACCGATGGATTCGAGCAGATCGAGATGACCAGTCCACGCGAGGCGCTGGACAAGGCGGGAGCGAAGACGGTGCTGGTTTCGCCGAAAGATGGCAAGGTGCAGGGATTCAAGCATCACGACAAAGCGGATTCGTTCGACGTCGATCTGGCGCTGTCGAAAGCGAATGCGTCCGAATTCGACGCGGTGGTTCTGCCGGGCGGCGTCATCAACGGTGACGCGTTGCGCATCGAGAAGCGCGCGCAGCAATTCGTACAGGAGATGGATCGCGCCGGCAAACCGATCGCCGTCATTTGCCACGGCGGCTGGCTGCTCATTTCTGGAGGGCTCGTGAAGGGCCGCCGCATCACCACGTGGCCGACGCTGCAGGACGACATGCGCAACGCCGGGGCTGACTGGCAGGACCGTGAAGTCATCCGCGACCGCAATCTCGTCAGCAGCCGCAAGCCCGACGATCTGCCCGCATTCAACCGCGAGATGCTCGGCGCAATCGGCGAAACGCGTCCCTCGAAGGCGCCCGGCGATCAGCAGCGCGACTCGCTCGAAGTCCGGCAGTAATCGGTGTGTGAGTGGATTAGTCGGTTAGCCCTCCCAATCGACTAATCCACGAATCGCCATCCACTTCGTAGGCAGCGAACTTGCTGATACAGCGTGAGATGCCGACGAATGACAAACGCATCCTGATCGTCGACGACGATGACGCAATCCGGGCGCTGCTGTTCACGATCCTGCGGCGTAAACGGTTCTCCGTCGACAGCGCGCGCAACGGCCTCGAGGCGCTGACGCGGCTGCGGACCTGCGTCTACTCCGTGATGCTGCTCGACCTGATGATGCCGATGAAGAGCGGCTGGGACGTCCTCGACGAGCTGAAAAAACTTCCCGCCGCCACGCGGCCGGTCGTCATCGTTCTCACCGCCGGCAACGAGCCGCGCGATCTCGATCCATCCATCGTGGCCGGATCGATTCGCAAACCGTTTGACGTCGAGCTGCTCATGGCCACCGTCACGGCGTGCATGAACGCGCTCAACGAACGCGCCCAGCTTCCCGACTGCCCGCCACCGGACAGCGCGGCAGTACCCACCGAGAAAGTGAACTGAGCTGGCATAGCTCTTGAGATTACCGACCGACAAAAGGATGAACGCAATGTCAGCTACCGAAGCGAGAGTGCTCATCATCGAAGACAACGATGCCCTTCGTGCCATGCTCTTCACGATCCTTCGCCATCAGCCCCTCGGCGTCGACACCTCGGCCGGCGCGGAAGACGCGCTCGAAAAAACGCGCCAGTGCGACTACGCGCTGATCCTCATCGACATGAGTCTCGCCGGCGATGAGGCGCTGGCCTTCCTGACGCGCTTCCACGAAGAGCGCCCCGAGGCCACGACGTTTGTGCTGGCGGTGCGCGATCCGAATTCCGAAATGCCCCTCGATGCATCGCTCGTCAGCGCGATGGTGAACAAACCGCTGGAAATCGACACCCTGGCCGACGTCGTTCGCGAATGCGCGCTGGTCGTGCCGCCACCTGAAGATCCGCTTCCGTGTCCGCCGGCGGAGAGCGAGTTCCGCTCGCACTTCGACGACAGCGGCGCGTTCTTCAACTAACGACGTGGTCGACGCGATCGGCTGGGCAAGCTCCGTCATCCTCGTACTGACGATCGCGAATCAGATTCGCAAACAGTGGCAGGCCGGTACGAGCGAAGGCGTCTCGACCTGGCTTTTCGTCGGACAACTCGCCGCCTCCACCGGCTTCACGATCTACAGCCTCCTCCTGCACAACTGGGTCTTCGCAGTCACGAACAGCGTGATGCTGCTAAGCGCACTGGTCGGCTACGCGATCACGATGAGGCAGAAGAGAAACGCTCGCAAGCAATGAGCACTTGTCATCCTGAGCCGCCGAAGCGACGTAGGCGAAGCCGGAGTCGCGTAGGACGGTCGAAGGACCTCCTTCCTGCTAACCCGGTTGGGCGGTGGTTTTTCACAAGGCAAGCATCGGGGGGTCCTTCGACCCTTCGACCGTCCTCCGGCGGCTCAGGATGAGAGGCTATTTCCTGCACGACCAACAATTACAATCCCGCCCGCATGACCGATCGAACGCGCGGCACTCTCTTCATCGTCGCCGCGTCGATCCTCTGGTCCACCGGCGGCATCGGCATCAAAGCCGTGGCCGACTCCGGCCTCAAAGTCACGTTCTACCGCTCCCTCTTCGCCGCAATCGCGCTCATGCTCTTCCTCGGGCGCAAGGTCTGGGGACGGCGACAGTGGAAATCGACGCCGGCGTTCATCATCGCCATCATCAGCTACGCCGCCTGCCTGACCGCATTCGTGATCGCCACGAAGTGGACGACCGCCGCGAATGCGATCTTCCTGCAATACGCCGGCGTGGTCTGGGTGCTGCTCCTCTCGCCGATTGTCTTGCGCGAGCCGATGCGCGCGCGCGATGTCATTGCCATCGCCGTGGCCATGAGCGGCATGGCCCTCTTCTTGGTTGGCCGTTTCGAAACGCGCGGCATGGCCGGAAACGGCATGGCCCTCGTGTCGTCCGTCTTCTTCGCAGCCTTGATCCTGGTGTTGCGACGTGAACAACGCGCGGCGCAGGCGGCCGTAACGTGGGGCAACGTCGCCTGCGCGCTGGCCGTACTGCCGTTCATCAGCCACGACCTCGCGCTCACCCCGCGCTCGTTCGCCGTCCTGGCCTTCCTTGGCGTCTTCCAGATCGCGATCGCCTACGTGCTCTTCGTGCGCGGACTCGCCTACGTCACGGCGACGCAGGCATCGCTAACCGGCATGCTCGAGCCGGTCTCGAATCCGATCTGGGTCTTCCTCTTCCTCGGCGAGAAGCCTTCCGCGTTCGCGATCGCCGGCGCGCTGGTCGTGCTCGCGGCCATCGCCTGGCACACGCTCGCGGGAGAGCCGGCAGTCGGCCTGCCGGCTCCCGATTGAGCGCCGTTACGCGATTCCGAACAACGCCACTGCGAACTGGATGTTCGGATCGTTCGTGATGTTGTCGGTCGTCGCTCCGTACACCACCGCGCCGCCGCCGCCGACGGTGATCGAGATCGACTGATTCGGGCCGATGACCGTGCCGGCGAAGAACGTCGTCGAATCGACCTGCTCGAAAAAGTTCGGCAGATAGGTTTTCGACACAGTCTTCAATGCCGTTCCATTCGTGTCACGCAGCACAGCCGTAATCGTCGCGCCTGAAAAGAAGGTGCGCACGCCGATGTTGAAGCGCGTCTTCGTCGGATCGACCGGCGTGACCAGGAATCCCGTGAAGCCGGCCTGGATCACGCGAGGATCGCTTGGATCGATGACCTCCTCGGTCAACCCGGCCGATCCGAGTGCGCCCGCATCGTTGAACACGCGCGTGATGATCACCGGCTTCGTTGCCGACGGCGCGGCGATGAGATCCACGCTGCCGAGGCCCGAGCGGCCGAACGCGGCCACGACGTCGGGGAACGTCACCACCTGTCCGGCCGCGACGGTGTAACTCAGCGACGGATCGGACGAACTGCCGCTCGCGCCGGCCGGATGGAAAACGAGTCTCCCGGTAATCGACCCTGTCGACGTCGGCGCGCCGAACAGGAGCTGCATCGACGTCTTGAAGTTCGATCCGAGGCCGCCGGCGGTCGAGCCAACGACCGGGATGTAGCCGCGGACCTGCTCCGTCGCCGCCGGTCCGCTGCCGCTGAGCGCCAGCGGCGCGCCTGTTACCCCGGTGGAGAGGTCAACGCTGCCGGTCACGTCGGACGGAAATTCGACATGTCCGGCGCTCGTAAACCCGAAGAACGTCCCCGGATTGCCGCAAGCGGCGACACGCGCGACGCCGATCAAATCTCCCTGCTGAACCGAGACCGCGGGCGACATCGCAAAGGTGTTGTCGGCACCGACCGAGCTGAAAGGCCCGCGCTCGGCTGTCATCGTCAGCGTGTTGCCGCTGCGCCGGAAAAACTTGATCTTGATCGCAGTGGAGCACCCGCTTTGCGACCAGTAGATATGAGCCGAGGTCACCGTTCCCGTTCCGCTAGCGGGCGCGGTCAGGTCGATGTCCGTACGAACCGCGGCGACATTCAAGTCGCTGGCATTCGGCGCTCCTGAAAACGCCGAACCGATGGTCAGCTGCGCAAACAGCGGGGCGGAGGTCAGAAGAAGTACGACGGCAAAACGCGCTAGATGTCTGGACATGGCGATCTCCTCGTGGCGAATTTTACGTCTCCGGATAGTGCGGCGGGGGGCGCCAGCGTTTCAAAAGGCTTTCACCACAAAGGCACAAAGAGCACAAAGAGATTTCTTCGTGTCCTTTGTGTCTTTGTGGTTCAAAGCCTTTTGCGGCAGCAACCTGCGCCTGCTTCTTGCACTGCATGCGCGCGTGTCCGTATTTGCTTTGATCGAGCCGGCGACGGGAGAGACGCTCGCCTCGATTCCGCAGGCAACGGCCGACGACGCTGATCGCGCCATCCGAGCCGCGGCCGCAGCGTTTCCGAAGTGGCGCGCCGTCAACACACGCGATCGCGGTCGGATGCTGCTGCGCCTCTCGCAGCTGATTCGCGAGAACGCCGAGGAGCTGGCGAGGATCGAGTCGCGCAACGTGGGGAAGCCGATTCGCGATTCGCGCGATGAAGTCGGTCTGGCCGCGAACTGCTTCGAGTACTACGCCGGCACGACGAACAAAGTAGGCGGCCAGACCATCCCCGGCGCCGCGCCCGGCCTGCTGATGACGTTTCGCGAAGCGGTCGGCGTCTGCGGAATCATCGTGCCGTGGAACTTCCCGATCGCGATCACGTCGTGGAAGTCGGCGCCGGCGCTGGCCATGGGAAACACGGTCGTGCTCAAGCCGGCCGAACAGACTCCGATGACCGCGCTGCGACTGGCCGAGCTGGCGCTGGAGGCCGGAATCCCGGAAGGTGTCTTCACCGTACTGACCGGGCCGGGATCGGTCGCCGGCGAAGCGATCCTCACGCATCCGCTCGTGCGCAAACTCGCCTTCACCGGCTCGACGGAAGTCGGCAAGCGCGTCATGGAGCTTGCGTCGCGCGACATCAAACGCGTCAGCCTGGAACTCGGCGGCAAGTCCGCGAATCTGATCTTCGACGATTGCGATTTCGACCGCGCCGTCGTCTCGGCTGTCTCCTCGTCGCTCGGAAACGCAGGACAGGATTGCTGCGCACGCAGCCGCATCCTCGTGCAACGCTCGATCTATCACCGCTTCTCGAAAGCGCTGATCGAAGCATTTGGAAACGTACACGTCGGCGATCCGCTCGACGACGAAACGGAGATGGGCCCGCTCGTCACCGCCGCGCATCGCGACCGCGTGTTGCAGTACATCGCCACCGGCAGATCCGAGGGTGCGACGCTGGCAACTGGCGGAGAGTCGCGCGAAGGCGCCGGTACGTACCTCGATCCTGCGGTCTTCCTCGACGTCGATCCCGGCATGACCATCGCCCGCGAAGAAATCTTCGGGCCGGTCGTCGCGGTGATGCCGTTCGATTCCGAGGATGATGGCGTGCGCATGGCGAACGACTCGCAGTACGGCCTCTCCGGCTCGATCTGGACGCGCGACGTCGCCCGCGCGCTGCGCGTGGCCCGCGCCTTCGAGACCGGCAACATCTCCATCAACTCCGGCAGCAGCGTCCATCTCGAAGCGCCATTTGGAGGCGTCAAACAAAGCGGCATCGGACGCGAACTCGGACTGGCCGCGCTCGATGCGTACACGGAGTGGAAGACGGTGTATGTGGATGTGAGCTGAGCGGGTGTCGCTGGTCGGGAGTCGGGGGTCGGAAAAATTCGGCCGCCTTTCTCCGACCCTCGACCCCCGACTCCCGAACAACGAGAAACCATGCAAGGCCGAATCGACATCGAAACCCTCAAACGTCTCGTCGCTGACGATGAGATCGATACCGTCATCGCCGCGTTTCCCGACATGTACGGACGGCTGGTCGGCAAGCGGCTGGTCGGGCGCTTCTTCGTCGATGAAATCCTCAAGCACGGCATGCACGCGTGCGATTACCTCCTCGCGTGCGACATCGACATGGATCCCGTGCCCGGCTACGCGTTTACGTCATGGGCGAAAGGCTACGGCGACTTCCGTCCCATCCCCGATTTCGAAACGCTGCGCGTCGCGTCGTGGCTGCCGAAGACGGCGCTCGTGTTGTGCGACGTCTATCGCGAGCACGAACACGAACTCGTTCCGGTCGCGCCGCGCAGCATGCTGCGGCATCAACTGAAACGCGCCGCCGGTCTCGGCTTCGCGGTCATGGCCGCCTCGGAGCTGGAGCTGTACGTCTTCAAGGATTCGTACGAGACCGTCGCCGAAAAAGGCTTCATCAACGCGACGCCGATCGGACGCGTCATCGAGGATTACCACATCCTCCAGAGCACGAAGGAAGAGCATCTCGTCGGCGCGATCCGCTCGCACCTCGAGCGCTCCGGTGTGCCGGTCGAATCATCGAAAGGCGAATGGGGGCCGGGGCAGCAGGAGATAGGACTGCGGTACGCCGAGGCGCTGGAGATGGCCGACCGGCACTCGATTTACAAACATGCTGCGAAGGAGATCGCGTGGCAGCAGGGCCACGCCATCACGTTCATGGCCAAGTGGGACGAGCGCTACGCGGGTTCGTCGTGCCACATCCACATGTCGCTGTGGGACGAGAAGGGGAAGAAGCCGCAGTTCGCAGGCGAAGAATCGCTCGGACCGATTGAATGCTCCCCCACCTTCCGCTGGTTCCTCGGCGGATGGATGAAGCACATCCGCGAGCTGTTCGCGTTCTTCGCACCGTATCCGGCGTCGTACAAGCGCTACGTGGAAGGCTCATTCGCGCCTACCGGAATCGCCTGGAGCTTCGACAACCGCACCGCCGGCTTCCGCATCGTCGGCAGCGGCCCGTCACTCCGCATCGAATGCCGCGCGCCCGGCGCCGACGCGAACGTCTACCTCGCCTTCGCCGCCGCCATCGCCGCGGGACTGGACGGCGTCACCAATCACATTGAGCCGCCCCCGGCGTTCGAGGGCGACGTCTACAAGGCAGCGTCCGATCTCCCGCACATGCCGCACTCGCTGAACGAATCGATCGCCACGCTGTCCGAGAGCGCCTTCGCGCGCGATGTCTTCGGCGAGGACGTCGTCGATCACTACCTCCACTTCTTCCGCACCGAACAACGAAAATTCGACGCCGTCGTCACCGACTGGGAACGGCGGAGATACTTTGAAATGGCGTAGATGAAAGGGTGAAGAGTGAAGGGTGAAGAGTGAAAGAAGCGCCGTGGTACAGCCTTTTTTTCACTCTTCACTCTTCACCCTTCACCCTTCACCCTTTGAGGACAACCATGCGACTCGAAAACAAAGTGGCGTTAATCACCGGCGGCGGCTCCGGCATTGGCAAAGCATCGTGCCTTCTCTTCGCGAAGGAAGGGGCGAAAGTTGTCGTCGTCGACCTGAAAAAAGAAGCGGCCGAAGCGACCGCGAATGAGATCGGCGACAACGCCCGCGCCTTCGCCGCCGATATCTCGAAAGCATCCGATTGCGAAGCGATGGTGAAGTTCGCTGAAGAGACGTTCGGCAAGCTGAACGTCGTCTTCAACAACGCTGGCATCTTTCATCCGAACGACGAGTCGGTCACCAACACCACCGAAGCGATCTGGGACATGGTGATCAACGTCAATCTCAAAGGCGTCTTCCTCGGATGCCAATACGCGATCCCCGCCCTGCTTCGCGCCGGCGGCGGCTCGATCATCAACACCGCCTCGTTCGTGGCCATCATGGGCGCCGCCGTCCCGCAGATCGCCTACACCGCCAGCAAAGGCGGAGTCCTCGCGATGACCCGCGAGATCGCCGTGGAGTTCGCGCGCCAGAACATCCGCGCCAACTCCCTCTGCCCCGGCCCCGTCGAAACGCCGCTTCTCGCCGAACTTCTCGCCGACTCCGCCCGCCGCAACCGCCGCCTGGTCCACATCCCCATGGGCCGCTTCGCGAAGGCGGAGGAGATGGCCAACGCCGCGCTGTTCCTGGCCAGCGATGAGTCGTCGTTCGTCACAGGGACGTCGTTCCTCGTCGATGGCGGGATTTCGGGGGCGTACATTACGCCGGAGTGAGGCCCGGCTGAAGCTCGCTATAGACATCTACGACTGTAGGAATTTCTCCAAATTCACGAGTTTCTCCCAAGCGTCCATAGCCGTGTCACTCAGCCTGCTGTCCCGCAGCTCCGACCACTCTTCATACTCGCGTATCCACATCTTGGACCGGAACTCAAAGGATCGCGTCACGTCCTCCGCAGGAGGCGCGCCGGAATGGGTTTCAGAAAACTCCACGTTCATTTCATACGCGCGAGTCCAGTCCTCTACCGTCGACCGCGAAACCATCGCCCGCTCCGTGAGTCTCCTGAGTAACGCAGTAAGTTCCACATGTGTACGTGTCGTCTCTTCGCCCCGCTGTATGCGACTCCTCACAACTGCGTCTGGGTGCATTACGTCGTCATAAGCTGGAGGAGAGAAGACCCCAGTTGGCGCATTCGTTATTATCTGAAGCGAGACATACCACTTCACATCGCTCGGTCTGGTTTCGAGCCAGCCCAGAAACGCTTCAAGAGGACTGGTGAATCGCTCGGTCATCCGCGGAAGATAATAGCCGCGAGGGTCACCCTCTACGAGACGAAAGCGACGAGCGCCAGGCGAGCAAGAACCGATGTGCTTTATGCATCGTCCTACGTTGGTTGCTGATACAAACCCAACACATTTCCACCCGGATCGCGAAACCTCGCCGTGATTTCGGGCGCGTCTGCGCCGACCGGCTGCACGATCTCGCCGCCGTTGGCGAGAATCGTGGCAATCGTGGCGTTCACGTCGTCGACCATGATGTAGATGAGGAGGCCGGGAGCCGGCGATGGCGGGCGGCCGGTGACCCACGTCCCGCTGACCTGCCCGGTCGTGTCGTCGAAGGCGAGATGCCCGTCGCCGCGTTTCCGCGTCTCCCAGCCGAATACCTTCGTGTAGAAATCGGCGGAGCGTTCGATGTCCATGGCCGGGATTTCGATGTAGCAGATCTTTCCGTTCGCGTAGGTTGGCGGCATGAACGGCTCCTTTTCAGGGAAGTCTAGCGCTCGTCACGGCGGTTCTCAGACAAACATGTCCGACCCCAACGCGCCCCTTCGCGCCGCGATGCTCAGCGCGGTTCTGAGTATCGAGCCGCGCCCCGTCGATCCATTCGAGGTTCCCGTGCCTGTCGTTCGCCGGGTGATGCCGCGCATCACGCCGCCGCTTGATCTCACCGTCATTCCGTTTCGCTATCGCGTCGCCGAGGATGGCGTTGAAGTTGTCCGGCCGAAATGCGATCACCGGCGTCGGCGTTCTGCCGCCCGGTAATGATCAGCCTCAGCAGAATTTCCAAGCAGTACGGGCGGCAGCTCGTCTTCGTCGACGCTTCGTTCCAGCTCAATCCGGGCGAGCGCGCCGGTCTGGTCGGGCCGAACGGCGCGGGCAAGACCACCCTATTTCGCATGATCGTCGGCGAGGAGTCGCCGGACGATGGCGATGTCTCCGTCCCGAAGAAGATGACCATCGGCTACTTCCGGCAGGACATCGAGGAGATGTCGGGCCGCTCCGTTCTTGACGAAGCGATCGCCGGAAGCGGACGGCTCGGCGATCTTCATCACGAGCTCGAAGCGCTGCAGAACGCGATGTCGGATCCCGCCCGCATCAACGAAATGGACGCGATTCTCGACCGCTTCGGGCACGTCCAGGAAGACTACGCGCACCTCGGCGGCTACGAGCTCGAAGCCCGCGCGCGCGAGGTGCTGCACGGACTCGGATTCGAAGACGACCGTATCGACGGCGACGTCGGCGCGCTCAGCGGCGGCTGGAAAATGCGCGTGGCCATGGCCAAAGTTCTCCTCGGGCGCCCCGACGTGCTTCTCATGGACGAGCCGACCAACCACCTCGACATCGAGTCGATCATCTGGCTCGAAGACTTCCTCAAGCGCTACGACGGCTCGTTGCTGATGACGTCGCACGACCGCGAGTTCATGAACCGCGTGGTCACCAAGATCGTCGAGATCGATGAGGGCGACCTCGTCACCTACTCCGGCAACTACGAGTTCTACGAACGCGAGCGCGCCATCCGCGAGACCAATCGCGAGGCTGCGTACGCGCGGCAGCAGTCGATGCTGGCCAAGGAGCAGCGCTTCATCGACCGTTTCGCAGCGCACGCGGCAAAAGCGGCGCAGGTGCAGAGCCGCGTGAAGGCGCTCGACAAGATCGAGAAGTTGGAGCCGCCGAAAAAGCGGAAGACGATGAAGTTCGATTTCCGCAAACCGGCGCGATCCGGCGACGACGTGGTCACGCTGAAGCATGTCTCGAAGTCGTACGGCAAGCGGCCGATCTACGACGGCTTCGATTTCCTGGTGCGCCGCGGCGAGCGCTGGTGCGTGATGGGGAAGAACGGCGCCGGCAAGTCGACGCTGTTGAAAATGGTCTTCGGCTCCATCGAACCCGACGCCGGCTCCGTCCGCCTCGGCGCGTCGCTGAAGATGGGCTACTTCTCGCAGCAGGCTTTCGACGTCCTCGATCCGAATCTCACGGTCTGGGAGCAGATCCAGAAAGACTTTCCGCTCGAATCGATCGGCACGCTGCGCAGCCTCCTCGGCGCATTCCAATTCTCCGGCGACGAAGTGGAAAAGAAAATCCGCTCGCTCTCCGGCGGCGAGCGATCGCGACTCGTGCTCGCACGCATGCTGCTCGATCCGCCGAACTTCCTGGTGCTCGACGAGCCGACCAACCACCTCGACCTGGCCACGAAGGAGATGCTCGTCGAAGCGCTGCACGACTTCGAGGGAACGATGCTCTTCGTCTCGCACGACCGCATGTTCCTGCGCGGCCTCTCGAACCGAGTGCTCGAGCTCCCCGAAGAGCGCGGCGCGCCGCCAAGGGTTTATGGCGGCAGTTACGTGGAGTACGTGAACGCCAGCGGCCACGAAGCGCCGGGCGTTCACGCGTGACGCGGGTGTCGGGTGTCGGGTGTCGGAACGTTGATGGAAAGATCCCGACTCCCGACTCCCGACTCCCGACTCCCGACTCCCGACTAAAGCTACATCGCCGCAGGCGTGGACGCGATCGCGTCAAGCACCTCGATGTTGTGCACGATGTCGCGGCTTTCTTTCGACGCGATCACAGCGGTGATCGTTGCGAGCAGCGGCGGCGGGTAGAAGATCAGCGTCCCGAACTTCGCCACTTCGAGATCCTTGATCATGATCGTCGGCGGATGAGCGAAGTCAGGCTCGGCCGCGAGCAGTTCCGCGAAGCGCCAGGCGCCGTCGCGGAAGAGCAGCAGCGCGTCGCCGATCAGATCGATCTCGTCTTTCATCAGCACGTCGTAGATATCGGAGAGAACCGGTGAGAGCTCGTCGATCTCATCGACGACACCGTTGACCTGCGCGGCCAGCACCTTGTTGACGGTGTTGAAGTCAGCGTGGATGGATGGAAGCTTCGGCCCCGGCGCGACCTGCTCCACGGCGATGCCGAGGTCGAGATCGATGTGCGCGTTAACGCCGGCGAGCATGTGCTGGACGATGATCGGCTCCGGATGCGTGGCGCCGTCGAAGGCCACGCGCCAGCAGTGAGACGGCTGCGGAAACGCGCCGGGGTGGAAGTAGCCATTCAGCGCCGCGAAGTAGCGGCTGGCGAAGGTGACGTCGAAGAGCTCCATGCGCGGCCCATCCTGAAACAGGTTCTGCGCGATGGCGGTGCGGATGGCAATGGTGATGCGCTTGTAGAGCGCCGCGAAGTATCCGATCCGGCTTTCGTTCGCAATCGACCAGGCGATGATGCCCTCGATCGCAGCGACGACTTCGTCGATCGTCGTGACGGGAAGAATGACGGGAGGAGCAGTCGGCATGGGCGGAAGTATAGCTGTCATCCTGAGGCAGCCGGAGGCGCGTAGCCGAAGGCGGAGACGCCGGAGGACGCCGAAGGATCTCTAGTTACGCGGCATGTGTTGAATCCCTCGTGACCATTACGCGGCTTCGATACAGCCCGCCCGTTGCGTCAGGCGGCTTCGGCACAAGCAGCGCATCTTGAGTTCCTTCGCCGTCCTGCTCCGTTCCGTCGCTTCGCGACTCCCGGCTCCGGCGGCTCAGGATGACAGCTAGATCGCGTTGATGTGAATCGAACCGTTCGTCGTGCGCAGGCGCAGCTCCGGCCCGCCGCCGTTCATCGTGCCGTGGAGCGAGTGTTTGCTTTGCGAGCCGCTCGTCGTCACGGGGAGGTCGCTTTCGATCGAGCCGTTGGTGTTCGCGGCGTCGATGCGGGCGGCGAGCGTGCGCGGCAGGCGCGCGTGAATGCCTCCGTTCGTCGTCTCCAGGCGAACGCCGCGGCCGCTGTTCACGGCGGTGAGCTCGGCTTCGATCGTGCCGTTCGTTGTCTCCGCATCGACGTCGCCGGCGCAGCGCGCCAGCGTGATTCGCCCGTTCGTCGTCTCGATCTTGTGCGATCCGCGAACGTCGCTGGCCTCGATCGCGCCGTTCGTGTTGTCGATCTGAAGGTCCATCGTACGCGGCACCATCACCTCGTACGTCACTGACATGCTGACGTTGGTCCCTGCGATCCATTCGAAGATGCCGTCGCTGTGCTTCGGGTACTTCGTGTCGATGCGCAAACCGCCGTTGGGCTGCGACATGTCGAGTGTCAGCGCCTTCATCGCGTCGCGCGCGGCGTCTCCGTCGCGGCTCTCGACATGCTTGACGGCATGGACGCGGACGCGCGGCTGATCCCACGCCCGGACGCTGATGTGTCCATTCGTGTTGGTCAGCGAAAAAACGGCGCCCGGCCGGACGTCGAATGTCTTGTCGAAAGCCTGATCGAGCGTCGATGCGTTCGCGGCTGCGGCGGCGATGGCGAGGATGGCGGTGAGCAGGATGCGCTTGAACATAGGTCGATGTACGGCGCGGAAGGCCGCGGGTTGCAGCTACAATCCGCTCCGTGAAACGCGGCGGCGCCTCGGCGCTCTTGTTTGCCCTTCTCGCCGCGATCGCCGGGACGCTGTTCGTCAGAATGAGCGGCCCGACGCCGCTGCCCGAAAATGCTCCGGCGACTTCGTTCTCCGCCACGCGCGCGCTTCGGTTCGAGCGCGATCTCCTCGGCGGTGATGTTCCGCACCCGGCCGGCAGCGCCGCGCACGACGCAGTCCGCGATCGTCTCGCCGCGCAGTTTCGCGCGCTCGGCTACGACGTCACGATTCAGCACTCCTTCGCCTGCAGCGCCTGGGTAACGTGCTCGCCGATCGCGAATGTCATCGCGCGGACTCCCGGCGATGCGCGTCCGAACGCGCTGGTGCTCGCGGCGCACTACGACTCCGTCCCCGCCGGGCCGGGCGTTTCGGACGACGGCGTCGGCGTAGCCACGCTTCTCGAAACCGCACGCGCACTTCGCAACGAGCAGTTCCGCAATCCGATCGTCTACCTCGTCACGGACGCTGAAGAAGTCGCGCTGCTCGGAGCGGAAGGATTTGTGGCGGATGCCGGATTGCTGCGCAACACCGCCGCCGTCATCAACGTCGAAGCGCGCGGGACGAGCGGACCGAGCTTCCTCTTCGAGACCAGCCGGCACAACGCGTGGCTGGCGCGCGTCATCGCACATGCGTTGCCGCGGCCGGCCACCAGCTCGCTCTACTACGACATCTACGAACTGCTGCCGAACGACACGGACCTCACCGTCTTCAAACGCGCCGGTCTGGCGGGTATCGGCTTCGCGCACATCGGACGTCCGGTTCACTACCACACGCCGCTCGACAACTTCGCAAACGTGACGCCGTCGACGGTGCAGCATCACGGCGATCACGTGCTGGCGATGGCGCGCGCACTGGCCGGTATCGATCTTCGCCAGACCAGCAGCGGCAACGCGGTCTGGTTCGACGTGCTCTCGCTGTTCGTCATCTGGTGGCCGCAGCAGTTTTCGCTTGCGGTGGCGATCATCGCGTTCGTCCTACTGCTCGTTGCAGCCTTCAATCTGCGGACGCGGCCGCGATCGATCACGATCGGCGTAGCTGGATTCTTTCTGTCGCTCATCGCCGCGTTTCTGGTTGGCCTCGGCGTCAACTGGCTGGCCGGACTATGCGCGCACGGAGCGGTATGGGTGGCGCATCCCGGTCCGATGATCGCGGCGGCCTGGATGGTTGGATTGCTGATTTCGATCATCGTCGCGCAGCGGCTCTCCGCGTATGCAGGCGTGAGCGGACTCTTTTTCGGGCAGGCGCTCTGCTGGTCGGCGATCGCCATCGCGCTGGCGATCGTGCTCCCTGGCGGCAGCTACCTGGCGATCGTTCCGGCGATGGCGTGCGCGATCTGCGCGCTGCTGCGGTTGCATGAAGGAACTGCCGCGATCGTCTGCGCATCGATCACGGCCATCCTTGTCTTCCCGTTCGGCTTCGCGCTCTACGACGCCCTGGGCCGTCCCATTCTGCCGGTGGTCGCGGTGCTGATCGCGCTCGCGGCGACAACCTTCGCGCCTTTCCTCGCCGCCGTCGCGGCGCTGCGCCGTCCGCTGGTCGCGTCGATTGCCGCGGCGATCGTTGCTTGCGTCGCGATGGCGCTAATCGTGCCGGCGTATGAGACGAATTCGCCGCGCCACATCAACATCGAATACGTCGATGACGGCGTCGGACCGCGCTGGCAGACGGATGTGATGCTGCCCGAGATCGCAAAGTCCGCGCACTTCACGGAAGTGCCGCAGAAGACCTACGAGTGGACGGTGCCGCCGTCGCGCGCGTACCTGGCCGCCGCGCCCGAGCTGGCGATTCCGCCGGCAGAGGCGCAGGTCGTGCGCGATGTGCGCCAGAACGGACGGCATCTCACGCTACGCATCCGCTCCAACCGCAACGCGCCGCGCATCGCGCTCATCTTCCACGCGCCGTCGTTCGCCGCGCTCCGCGTGAACGGAATCACGCCTCCGCCGATGACGCGATTCCGTGGCGGACTCGCGCCCGGATGGCACCGCGTTGCCGTCCGCGGAGCCACCGAAGCGACGATCGAGATCGACCTCACCCGCGACGAACCGATCGAGGCCGTCATCATCGACGGTTCCTACGGTCTCCCGTCCGCCGGCGCCGCCCTCGCCCACGCGCGCGACGCGTCGATGGCCCTCCCGGTGCAGGAAGGCGACCTCACGAATACGCTGCGGCGGATGAAGTTGTAGCGCGTATTCACCAAGCCATTCGGTAGCGAGCTGCTGTTTCATTTGCATTGAAGTAGTGGTAGCGACCTACGGAGACCGGCGACACACATGGGTCATGCTTCTCTGAGGATTTGCGTTCTGTCGAGGGAACGTTACGGAACTCTTGATTGACCCGTTGCACCGCCGAAGCGGACGGCGAAGTGCAAGCTGCCAGAGCGCGACGGCGACTTTGGGGCGTCGCCGTCATAGAGCTACAATCCTCTCACATCCGGAAACACGGAAGATGGCAATCAACTACGAATACCAGGTCAGAGAAAGAGTAAAGATCTGCCACCCCCGCGTCGCGAGATGCGTTTCGGACGTAGCATCCCGAACGGATTGCGCCGTTACCCTTGTTATATTGAGCATTCTCGTCGAAGATAAACGTTATTGGTCGCACATGGGCTTTGACCCGATAGCAATTACACGAGCGCTCGTTATGACGTTGACCCGCCGCGGTCGGCTGCAAGGAGGAAGCACGATTCCCGAGCAATTGGCGAAGCAAGACGCGAGCGTGTGCGGTCGGTCGATCATACCTAGGTCTCGCCGCCTTTTGAGGTCAGTTCAGATGACTCTGCTGGAAAGTAAGACCGACCTATTAGTTCGTTACATGCGGTCAACCTACTTCGGCCGTTCCTCATTTGGCGTGGAAGCAGCCGCAGTGAGATATTTCGGGAAGTTGCCTGCGTTGCTCTCGACCGCTGAGTGTTTTTTCCTGGCAGAACGGATCGCAGCGCCTGCGACCTTTCGAGCCGCTCGGATCAAGAACATCCTCGCTCGCAATTCGATTCGGATAGTGCTGAAGGATGCAGTAAATCAGCTTCCCGAGGTATACCGAGCAATGTTCGGATCTTCGGCTGGGTGCGAAGTACAACGAATTGTGACAGCGCTTGGAGGCACGAGTGCCAGCAGAACAGACACATGAGATCGGTCGTCATGGACTAATCGAGGCTCGCCTGGTGCTGGATAGAGTATTCACCGACTCGATAGACCTTCCTTTCAACGCTTATGAACATCCCGAAAAGGTGACCTTCGATGACCCCGCATCTCCGCCAAAGCAGTTCAGTTTCGATCTGAGCGGCAATTTCAGGCGCGCGGAAAAACGCGCCGTAGCCGGCTTAAAAGTCGCCGAGCTGTTCGTCGAAGTTAAGAGTTACTCGGAAGGGTCTCAGCTCCTCAATGAATACGATGAATTTCTCAGGCGCGCGGCCATAGTTGGCAGTATGCCCCGTCATCGAAACAGCTGGTTCATGTTCCTTAGCTCAGTCCCGTTTGGAACAACATACGGCGTTCGTCTCTGTGATGGGGACTTTCTTAGGAATCGCAGCCAGAACTGGGCGGGCGGAATCCAAGCACCTCAAGACCTTCACTTGAGGACTGCGTTAGTGTTCGGCAACCTTTCGCTAAAGAGGACGTTCCAGGCATGGAGTAATCCGAGATGATCAGCTCCATTGCCGCTGCCTCCACATGGAGCGAATACTATGAGGCCCATAAGGCTATCTACCTCACGATCGTGCAGAAACGCTGGGCGCTCGGTACTTCGTCATTCGCACACCACATTCATCACCCGACAGTTCCCGACGCGTCCGGCGTGGTCGTTCGCGTGATCAACTGGGCGGCTTATAGCCAGGTTACGGCAGCCAGTCTCAGCGCGTTCACAAAATTCTTTCAGGAACTCATCGAGCGCGAACCTCATCGCAAAGGAAGTCGTTATTTTCTTTTCACCAGAGGGGAATCTGCTCCTGCTAAAACGGCGATCTCAGACCTTACCCATGCAGGCATCGATGTCTGGCTAGACGATTTTGAATCGGCGTTGGCTGTTCCGCAGCAACTAGGTCCGCTTGATTCGCTCAATGCATTCTTTGGGTCCGATACAGACGTCCTCTTCGTGCGTCGCGAGCTAGCGACGCCCGCTGAGATTGTCGCAGATAGCTTTAAAGCAATTCGAACCGCCGCTCAGGCGGCGGCGAAGTGTGCGACCGGGAGCGTCATCCCACAGCTTCTGCGAAACGTCCTGATCGATTCCTGCATCGTACTTACGGCCTTCCGATGCCGCGTAAGGCCATCAGAGGTAGCGGCCTGCCTTGAGCCGAACGCCGCTGTGGCTGCGAGAATCGCCGCCGAGCGCGCTGCGGAATCATGTTGGGAACCAGAAGTCCAACAGTATTGCGATGAAGTCACCGCAATCGCTCCGCCAAGGGAAGAGATCTACACGGTTCAACCAAACGACATACTGTCGCGTGTGGTTCGTGAGAGATACGGGCTAAGCTTCTACCAAGTTTGGCCTTTGATTAGCGTAAGCAATCCCGGTCTAGACCCGGATAGGATTTATCCAAAACAGAGAATTTCTCTGCCGGTGATTAGCTAACGGGTTTCAAACACACTGACGCTTTCACCGGCGGCCACGCAATACCGACCGGCGCGAGAGCGCCGCCCAGCTTCTGCTCGACCAGTGCGAGGAACTGTCGCACGTGGGATCGTGATCGTCATCTGTCTTCGTGGTCGTCAAAATGAAAAGGCCCGCGCGGGGCGGGCCTTCGTGTTTGCCGTTACTTGGCTTTTTTCTTTGTGGTGGTTTTCTTCTTCGGCTTATCGGCCGCTTCCTTTTTCTTCGGAGCGGCTTTCTTGGCGGCCGGCTTCTTTTTCTTCGGCGTGTCTTCCTCGTCGTCCTCGTCGGCTTCGGGCTTGGCCTTGGCCTTCTTCGGAGCGGCTTTGGCTTTCTTGGCCGGCGCTTCTTCGGGCGCTTCGGCCTCAAGCTTGAAGTCGACGAACTCGAGGATCGCTACCTCGGCTGCGTCGCCGCGGCGAGGTCCGAGCTTGATGATGCGGGTGTAGCCGCCCGGACGGTCGGCGAAGCGCGGTCCGAGCGTGTCGAACAGCTTTGCGACCATGGCCTCGTCGACGACGCGCACGGCCTGACGGCGATTGTGGACGCTGTCGGTGCGCGCGAGCGTGATCAGGCGTTCGATCTGCGGGCGAAGCTCTTTCGCCTTCGGCAGCGTCGTGATGATGCGTTCCTTCTCGATCAGTGAGGCAAGCTGGTTGCGGAACAGCGCGTTGCGATGCGCGCTCGTGCGTCCCAGCTTGCGGTTGATCATTCCGTGTCTCATTGCGTTCCCTTCACTTTCGTCGTCGGGCGGAGAAGACTAGTCGCGCATCTCGGCGCCGCGCGGCGCCTTGGTCATGCCGAACGACAGACCGAGCGACGCAAGAACGTCCTTGATCTCGTCGAGCGACTTGCGGCCGAAGTTCTTCGTCGACAGCATCTCGCGCTCCGTGCGCTGCACCAGATCGCCGAGCGTGCGGATATTGGCGTTCTTGAGGCAGTTGGCGGAACGGACGGAGAGGTCGAGCTCTTCGATCGGCTTGGTGAGCATTTCGGCCATGCGCGGATCGACGTCCGGCATCGACACATCCTCGGCTTCCTCGCCCCGCGCTTCGAACTGGCTGAAGATACGGAGGTGATCGCCGAGGAGATCGGCGGCGAGGCCGACCGCTTCCTGCGGCGAGACAGCGCCGTTGGTCCACACTTCGAGGACGAGCTTGTCGTAGTCGGTCATCTGGCCGACGCGGGCGCCTTCGACGTGATAGTTCACGCGGCGGACCGGCGAATGGATCGAATCGATTGGGATGTAGCCGAGCGGCAGATCGCCGTCAGCATTGCGGTCGGCGACCTGGTAGCCGCGGCCGCGCTTCAGACGCGCTTCAAGTTTGAGCGAGCCTTCCTTCGACAACGTGGCGATGTGCGCCGTGGGATCGAGGATCTCGATGTCGGAGTCTTCTTCGAAGTCGGCGGCCGTGACGACGCCCGGCCCCTTCTTCTCGAGGTACAGCGTCTTCGGCCCTTCGCCGTGCATGCGGAACGGCACCTGCTTGAGGTTGAGAACGACGTCAGTCATGTCTTCGACGACGCCGGTAAGGGATGAGAATTCGTGAAGCACGCCTTCGACGCGGACTGCCGTAATCGCGGCGCCTTCAATGGATGAGAGCAGCACGCGGCGGAGCGCATTGCCGATCGTCGTACCGAAGCCGCGCTCGAACGGCTGGGCGGTAAAACGGCCGTAGTTCGGGGTAAGGGTTTCGGCATCGTAATCGAGCTTTTTCGGTTTCTGGAAATCTGACCACAACATGTGCGCGGCCTCCTCGCTTGTAAGCCGTCGGCTCTCGGCTGTCGGCTCTCGGGGGAAATGAGTTCCCGAGAGCCGACGGCCGAGAGCCGACGGCCAGATTTGTTACTTCGAGTAGAGTTCGACGATGAGATGTTCCTGGATCGGAAGGCGGATGTCTTCGCGCTTGGGAAGATCATTCACACGTCCGAGGAACTGATCGGGATTGAGCTCGAGCCATGAAGGGATACCGCGTCCGCTGGCGGTTTCGACAGCCTGGCGGATCTGGTCGTTCTTGCGGCTCTTCTCGCGAACCTGGATGACATCCCCTTTGCGTCCCTGGTAGGAGGGGATGTTGATTTTCTTGCCGTTCACTTCGATGTGGCCGTGGCGCACGAGCTGGCGCGCCTGAGCGCGCGACGCGGCGAAGCCGAGCGAGTAGACGACGTTATCGAGCCGCAGCTCGAGCTGGCGAAGAAGATTGTCGCCGGTGATGCCGGTCTTGCCCGCAGCCTTCTGGAAGTAGAGGCGGAACTGCTTTTCGAGCAGGCCGTAAATGCGCTTGACCTTCTGTTTTTCGCGAAGCTGGATTCCGTAGCCGAGGACCTTGGAACGGCGGCGGCCATGCTGGCCGGGCGCGTAATTGCGGCGCTCGATCGAGCACTTGTCCTTGAAACAGCGATCCCCTTTGAGAAACAGCTTCATACCCTCTCGCCGGCAGAGCCGGCAAACGGGATCCGAGTAACGTGCCACTAGACCTCCTGAAGTTTCGCGCTCGTCCCACCATGGAACGCCGCGTGTACGACGGCTGCTGCACGCCGTACGGAACTGCGCCGGTGCTACACGCGCCGGAAAAAGATTCAAAGACGGCTGTCGGCTGTCGGCTCTCGGCTGTCAGGAGATCGAATCCCCCGAGAGCCGGCAGCTGACAGCCGAGAGCGTTGTTCAGACTCTGCGACGTTTCGGCGGACGGCAGCCGTTGTGCGGGATCGGCGTGACGTCTTTGATCGACTTGATGTCGAGTCCGGACGCGGCCAAGGCGCGGATGGCGGACTCGCGTCCGGCGCCGGGGCCTTTGACTCTCACGTCGACCGAACGGACGCCGTGCTCCTGCGCGAGTTGAGCGGCGTTCTGGGCCGCAACCTGCGCGGCGAACGGCGTCCCCTTGCGGGAACCTTTGAAGCCGATCCGGCCGGCGCTCGACCACGACAGGGTGTTCCCCATCGGATCGGAGATCGCGACGATCGTGTTGTTGAACGACGCGTTGATTGCAGCGACGCCGTGCGGAATGCTCTTCCGCTCTTTCTTCTTCGTTCCCGCGCGGCGGGCTCCAGCTTTGGGGGCTCGGGCAGTTGCCATTGTTCGTTCCTGTCCTTATTAACGCGTGTGCATTCCGGAGGGTGTCGGCTGTCGGCTGTCGGGAAACCCGAGAGCCGACGGCCGAGAGCCGACAGCCATCCAACTATTTCTTGGTCGCTTTCTTCTTCCCTGCGATGGCGCCCTTGCGGGGACCTTTGCGGGTGCGGGCGTTTGTGTGCGTCCGCTGGCCGCGCACCGGGAGACCGCGGCGATGGCGCATGCCGCGATAGCAGTTGATTTCCATGAGGCGCTTGATGTCGAGGCCGATGTCCTTGCGGAGATCGCCTTCGACCTTGCCCTCATCCGTGATCACCTGCCGGATCTTGCGCACGTCGTCTTCGGACAAATCCTTGACGCGCGTGTCCGTGCTGACGGTCGCTTTCGTCAGGATGTCTTTCGAGCGCGACCGGCCGATGCCGTAGATATACGTCAGGCCGACTTCGACCCGCTTGTTCAGTGGAAGGTCCACACCTGCGATACGTGCCATTGTTCTTTAGCTCCTGGGCTGTCGGCTGTCGGGTGTCGGCTGTCGGGAAAACCCGAGAGTCGACGGCCGACAGCCGAGAGCTGATTTCTATCCCTGACGCTGCTTGTGTTTCGGGTTCTCGCAGATGATGCGAATGACGCCCTGACGGCGCACGATTTTGCACTTCACACAGATCTTCTTGACTGATGAACGGACTTTCATGATTCAGCTCACTTATACCGATAGGTGATGCGGCCTCTGGTGAGGTCGTAAGGCGACAATTCAACGAGGACCTTGTCTCCAGGAAGGATGCGGATGAAGTGTTTGCGCATTTTGCCCGAGATGTGCGCGAGCACCTTGTGCTTGTTCTCCAGCTCCACCTGAAACATCGCGTTCGGCAATGTCTCCAGGACGGTTCCGGTCACTTCAATCGCTTCTTCCTTCGACATGTTCCTCCTACTTACCTAGTACCACCGGCCCGTCAGCCGTGATCGCAATCGAGTGTTCGAAATGCGCGGCCAGCGTTCCGTCGATCGTGCGCGCCGTCCAACGGTCGTTGTCGGTGCGCACATCTTCGATGACTCCATCCCTGCCAGCCCGTTCGATGCGCGAACGGAGCTTCGGTCCGATCTCGCACAGCATCGGCTCGACGGCCAGCACCATTCCGGCCCGCAGTTCCAGACCACGTCCGCGGCGGCCGTAGTTGTAGACCTGCGGATCCTCGTGCATGCGGCGTCCGATGCCGTGTCCGACGAAGTTCCGGATGACGTGGAACCCGTGCTTTTCGGCGTTCTCCTGGACTGCGGCGCCGATGTCGCCGAGGTGCTTGCCTGGGCGCATTTCGGCGATGGCAAGCTCCAGGCACTCGCGCGTCGTGTCGATCAACTCCTGCGCGCGAGGTGTGACCTTGCCGACAGGAACCGTGATCGCGCCGTCGCCGACGAAGCCGTCGAGGATCGAGCCGAAGTCGAGGCCGATGACGTCGCCCTCTTCGAGCCGGGCGCGGCTCGGGATGCCGTGAACGATCACGTCATTGTTCGAGGTGCAGACGACGGCCGGGTAGGGCGGCAGGCCCATCGGAGCGTAGCCTTTGAACGGCGATTTCGCGCCGCGCTTTGCCAGCTCCTCTTCGGCCACGGCGTTCAACTGTGCCGTCGTCGCGCCGGGCTTGATCATCGAACGCATGATCTCGAGGATCTCGAGGACCACGCGATTGGCGCGATCCATTACCGCGATTTCTTCGCGGTTCTTGAGAATCGGACCTTTCATTCGATCGAGCATCAGGACAGGGACTTCTCTATACGTTCAAAGACCTGATCGACGGGACCAACCCCGTCAACCTCGCGCAGGAGATTCTGAGACTTGTAATACGTGGCAACCGGAAGCGTCTGGCGATGGAACGCTTCCAGCCGCTTGCGAACAGCGGTTTCGTTGTCGTCGGGCCGCGCAATCAGTTCCGCGCCGTCGCGGTCGCAGACCATATCGACGGCGGGGGGAGCAGATGCGAGGTGATAAATCGCTCCGCAGGTCGGACACGACCGGCGGAGAGAGATCCGCTCAACGATTGCATCGTCCGGGACCAGTAGCTGAAGAACCCGCAGTCCCTCGGAGCCATTCCCGGACGCTTTTCCGACGATTGTGTCGAGCTTTTCAGCCTGCACGAGCGTCCGCGGAAAGCCGTCGAGGATGAAGCCGCGCTGGGCGTCGGACTTGGCAAGGCGCTCGTCGATGATGCCGAGCATCAGGTCATCGGAGACCAGGGCGCCGGACGCCATGATCGGCGCGGCCTGGCGTCCGAGGTCGGTGCCGTCGGCGATGGCTTCGCGGAGCATGTCGCCCGTCGAAATGTGGGGAACAGCGTAACGCGCGGCAAGCCGCTTCGCCTGTGTTCCCTTGCCGCTGCCCGGCGGTCCGATAAAGATCAGCTTCAAACGTATTCGCCCTTATCCGCGCCGTCCGCGGATGCGGCCGCGTTTCATGAATCCGTCATAGTGACGCATGACGAGCTGCGACTCGATCTGCTGGATCGTGTCCATGGCCACGCCAACGACGATCAGCAGCGAGGTGCCGCCGAAGTAGAAGTTGAAGCCCATGCCTTCCGTGAACCAGAGCGGAAGCGCGCGGTCGAGCGCGGCGCCGATGCCGAACGGCAACTGGGCGACGTGCACGCCGGCGATCAGAAACTCCGGCAGGATGCAGACGGCAGCGAGGTACAGCGAGCCGACGAAGGTGATCCGCGTCAGCACGCGGTCGATGTAGTCGGACGTCTTCTTACCCGGGCGGATGCCAGGGATGAAGCCGCCGTACTTGCGCATGTTGTCGGCCGTATCGACCGGATTGAAAACGATCGACGTGTAGAAGTAGCAGAAGAAGACGATCCCCACGACCTGCAGCAGGTAGTAGAGCGGCTCGCCGACGCGCATCTGGCTGCCGATGGCCTGTGCCCACGGCGTCTTGATCATCGAGGCCAGCGTCTGCGGGATCACGAGGATCGACGACGCGAAGATGACCGGGATAACGCCGGCGGTGTTCACGCGCAACGGAAGGTACGTGTTCGATCCGCCGTAGACCTTGCGGCCGACGACGCGTTTTGCGTACTGAACGGGGATTCGCCGCTGCGCTCGTTCCATGAAGACGACGAAGGCGACCACGGCGGCCATGAAGACGATCAGTGCGAGCATCGCAAACAGATTCCGCTGCCCGTTGAGGACGTCCTCGGCGATGCCGAAGACCGCGTGCGGCAGGTTGACGACGATGCCGGCGAAGATGATCAGCGAGATGCCGTTGCCGATGCCGCGCTCGGAGATCTGCTCACCGAGCCACATGACGAAGGCGGTACCGGTCGTGAGCGTGAGGACGGTCATGATCGGGAAGCCGATGCCGAAAAACCAGTCCTGAACTGCCTGCGGAACCAGCGGTGCGCCGCCGGGAGCCGGCTGGTTCTTGAGCCAGAAGGCAACGCCGAGCGACTGCACGATCGACAGGACGACGGTGCCGTAGCGCGTGTACTGGTTGATCTTGCGGCGCCCCATCTCCCCTTCCTTCGAGAGCTTCTCGAGGTACGGCCAGACGACCGTGAGGAGCTGGAGGATGATCGATGCCGAGATGTACGGCATGATGCCGAGGGCGAAGACGGACAGACGGCGCAAGGCACCGCCCGAGAAGAGATCGAGAAATCCGAGCGCTCCGCCCGCCGACTTGAAAAACTCCGCCAGCGCGACCGGGTCGACGCCCGGCGTCGGGATGTGCGATCCGAGGCGATAGACGGCGAGCAGCCCAAACGTGAACAGCACGCGTTTGCGCAGATCTTCGATTGCCCAGATATTGCGGAGTGTCTCGAGGAAGTTCAACTTACTCAATCTCCTGGCAGGTACCGCCTGCCGCTTCGATCTGTTTGCGAGCGGTTTCGGAGAACTTGGTGGCGTGCACGGTCAGCTTCTTGGAGAGCTTGCCGTTGCCGAGAACCTTGACGCCGTCGTTCCGACCCTTGACGAGACCGGCCTGACGAAGGGCAGCCTCATCGATCGTGGCGCCGTTGTCGAAGCGCTCGAGGTCCGCGAGGTTCACGACGGCGTGGATCTTTTTGAAGATGTTGGTGAAGCCGCGCTTGGGCAGGCGGCGGTGCAACGGCATCTGGCCGCCTTCGAAGCCGAGCATGCGCGAGAAGCCGGTGCGGGACTTCTGTCCCTTTTCACCGCGTCCGGCGGTCTTGCCGTTGCCCGAACCGGGGCCGCGGCCGATGCGCTTTTTCGAGTGGCGCGATGTCTTTTTCGGTTTGAGGTTGTTCAGTTCCATTGTCGTTCTCCGGCTGTCGGGTGTCGGGTGTCGGGTGTCGGGATTCTTTGTTTCTCCCGAGAGCCGACAGCTGACAGCCGACAGCTTGATTTTCCTCTTACTGCTCGACCACCTGCACGAGATGCGGGATGCGGGCGATCATGCCGCGCGTTTCGGGCGTGTCGACGCGCGACGCGACCCGGTGCATCTTTCCGAGGCCGAGGGCACGAAGCGTCTCGCGCATGTAGCGCGGACAGCCGATGCCGCTGCGGACCTGTTTGATCTGAATCATCTTCTTCGCCGTTTTTTTCGCCGTGGCCGCGCTCATTCCGCACCTTCCTCCACGCCGCGGAGCGTGTTGTACTGCGCTTCGCTGCGAAGCTGCTGGAGCGCGTCGAACGTGGCTTTGACGACGTTGTGCGGATTGGCGGTGCCGAGAGATTTGGTCAGGATGTTCTGGATCCCGGCCGACTCGAGGATGGCCCGGACCGGACCGCCGGCGATGACGCCGGTGCCTTCCGAGGCCGGCTTGAGCATGACCTTGCCGGCGCCGTAGTGACCGAGAACGGCGTGCGGAATCGTCGTCCCGGACATGGAGATGGCCACCATGTTCTTCTTGGCGATCTCGATCCCCTTCTTGATTGCCGCGGGGACTTCCTTCGCTTTGCCCGAGCCGAAACCGACGCGGCCTTTGCCGTCGCCGACGACGACGAGCGCGGAGAAGCTGAAGTTCTTGCCGCCTTTGACGACCTTGGTGACGCGATTGATGTGGACGACCTTGTCGATCATCCCGCTTTCGCTGCGCTCGTCGCGGCGATCACCGCGCGGACCGCCCTGACCTCGTTGCATCGGACGCTGCATGATGCCTCCCTAGAATTCCAGACCGTTTTCGCGCGCGGCATCCGCGAGCGCTTTGATGTTGCCGTGGTAGAGGTAGCCGCCGCGGTCGAACACCACGCGCTTGATCCCCTTGTCTTTTGCTTTCTTCGCGATCAATGCGCCGACGGCCTTGGCCGAGGCAGCATTGGCGCCTTTGGAGCCGGCGTCCTTCTCATGCGTCGAAGCCGCGACCAGCGTGGTGCCGGTGGCGTCGTCGATGATCTGAACGTAGACGTGCTTGAGGCTCTTGAAAACAGCCAGACGCGGACGCTCACCGGTGCCGGTGACCTTGCCGCGAATGCGCGCCCGGATGCGGCCTCGGGATTGAACTCTGTGTTTTGCCTGATCCAT
>JAFAOU010000016.1 GCA_019247495.1 Acidobacteriota bacterium | reverse complement strand
GTTCGACGGCAAGTACGAAAGCAGCTCGCGGATTGTGGCGATGCAGTCTTCGTCTGAATCCGCCGCAAAGTGCGCAACGCCCGAGGTTTGATTGTGCGTGTCCGCGCCGCCGAGTTTTTCCTTCGTCACCTCTTCGTGCGTCACCGTCCGGATCACGTCCGGGCCGGTCACGAACATGTAGCTGGTTTTTTTCACCATCAGGATGAAGTCGGTGATGGCGGGGGAGTAGACGGCGCCGCCGGCGCACGGCCCCATGATCGCGGAGATCTGCGGGACGACACCCGACGCGAGGGTGTTGCGGAGAAAGATATCCGCGTAGCCGCCGAGGGAGACGACCCCTTCCTGGATGCGCGCGCCGCCGGAGTCGTTCAGGCCGACGATGGGCGCGCCGTTTTTCATGGCCAAATCCATCACCTTCACGATCTTTGCGGCGTGCGTTTCCGACAGCGAGCCGCCGAAGACGGTGAAGTCCTGCGCGAAGGCGTAGACGAGCCGGCCGCCGATCGTGCCGTAGCCGGTGACCACGCCATCGCCCGAGATGCGCTGCTTCTCCATCCCGAAGTCGGTGGAGCGGTGCACGACGAGTTGGTCGAGCTCCTGAAACGAGCCGGCGTCGAAGAGCAGCGCGATGCGTTCGCGCGCGGTCTTCTTCCCCTCGGCATGCTGGCGCTCGATACGCTTCTCGCCGCCGCCAAGCTCGCTCTCGCGTTTGCGGCGTTCCAGTTCGTTATCGGTGTGTTTGTCGGTGGGCATGGTTTTACGGGTGTCGGATGTCGGGTGTCGGGTGTCGGGAGGGAAGCAGCGCGATGACTTCGGCATCCCCACGGCGAGGAGCCGGTACATTCAGGATGTCGCGCGTCCGGCGTAAAACGTCCGGGATTTGGTTTTCCCGACACCCGACACCCGACACCCGACACCCCTTCATAACGTCACGTTCCGTTCGGCAGCGACGCGCCGCATCGCCTCGGTCACCTCGGCCTCGGACGGCTCGCGGGTACCAATCGTTTTCGCGAGCCGGATGCGCGCCTCGGCTTCGATGGCGTCATACGCGGCGAAGTTGTCCTCGAGCGTTTTTGTGACGACGTCGATGCCGATCTCCGCGTCGCCGAACTCGACCAGGCCGCGGTCTTCCAGCCGGTTCACGATCGACCGCGCCAGGAACTCGATCTGTCGGATGCTCGTCGGCATAAGCGCCGCGATTCTAAAGCATCATCTCGGCGCCGAACGAACCGGCTGCATACGGGTACCAGACCGGCGCCGCGCGCGAGACGGCAGCGATGTGCGAGGCGTCGACGGTCGTGGGGAAAACATCGGCGCCATCGACGCAGAGGACGCGAAGCATCGTGCCGTGAACAGGTTCCAGCAGCGCGATGCCGAGCGGCGCATCCGGATCGATGCGTCCAAACGGCAGCGCGCGGATGTTGAGCCACGCGCGAACGGGACGGACGGCGTACCCGGGCCGATACCAGTTCGGCGGCGCATCGTGCGTCACCACACGCGTTTCGATCGCCTGGCCGCGTCCGTCAAAACCGCCACCGGTCTGCTCCATCGCCAGCTCGCCGATGAGCGGCGGCAGTATCGCGGCGGAAACGTTCGGAGCGAGACGAATGCGTTTTGGCGCGTTGCGCTCGTCGCCGGCACGGGCAAGCGCGTGCGCAACTGTTTGAACGATTTCACGATCAAACGATGCGAGGTCGATGAGTGCTCGCAGCGGCGAATTAACAAGGGAGATGTGAACGCGGCGCGACTCCTCCGTCCACGTGATGCCGTTCGTTTCATGCGTCGCGGTACCGGCTGAGGCGATGAAGCGCTCAATTCTGCCGGACCGCACAGACAAGAGTGTCTGTGCCACATAGCCCTCAACATCGGCGGCCGCGTGTGGCACAGACACTCCTGTCTGTGCTGGTACCTCTGCCGACGGCCGAGCTTGAAACACGCCGCCCTCTTCGACCGCTTCGCCGGTCTCCGAAACGGAGAGGAAGGTCCCGTTCTCATACCGAACGACGCGTCCCGACTTCCGATAGACCTCGGTCATAGAAGTCCATCCGTGATCATGACCGGCGCAAGCGAAGCGACGTACAACTCCTGCCCTTCGCGCGAACAGATCACGCCGGGGTAGCGGACGGGTTCTTCGGATGCTCCAGCCAGCGATGCCGCGATCTCCGCGCGCGAACGCCGAATCGTGAAGGGACCGGCGGACGATACGGCCACATCGACGGTCACGACGTCGGTGAGCGGATCGTACGCACCGCCCGCGATGAGCTGTACGTCGACGCGTTCATCGGGAAGCGCAAACGGCGCGTCGTTCTGCTGCGCGATCAAGTGCTTCATCCGTAGCAAGGGAACGTCGCGAAACGTCTCGCGCCGCGACACCAACGGCGCATCGATCGATAACCACTGCGGCCACACCTCCGGAGCGGCGTCGTGTTCGCTGGCGTGACCGAACGCCTCATGCAGCAGCACGGCGGCGGATCCGTTCCACCAGACAATCGGTCCTCGAAGCGGCGCGGATCCATTCCGAGCCCTATGCAGCAATTCGTAATCGGCCGGCGCGTTCGATGGCGTCGTCACGACAGACACGCCGTCAACCGCGATCGTCATCGTCGTCTCAACTGACTCGACGTCGTTCTCGCGCATCGCGCGCACGACCACGCGCACGCGTGCGTCGCGCAGCAGGCCGACGGTCGCATGCGCCTCATCGAGCGCCGATTCGCACAGATGCACGAGCCGCTCATCGCGTGCGTCGCTCGCCTCGATCGCGTCACCGGTCTGCGTCGCCGCGCCGTGCATCAGCCGTGACTCCGTCAGCGCGCCGCGAAGCCACAGCTCATCGCGAGAGGCGATTGCGAATGTCGTCATCGTGAGAAGTTTTTCACGCGGAGGCGCGGGGACGCGGAGAAAAGCGTCCCCTCCGCGTCCCCGCGTCTCCGCGTGATCAATTGAACTGGTAGTCGATCCGCTTGGCTTTCGGATCGATGCTGATGATGAGCTTGCGATTTACGCCCGGATCGAAACTCTGCGCGCGCATCGTTTTGTGATCGTTGATTGCGAGTGACGGGATCACCACCCAGACGTCCAGATCGGCGTTCTTCGCAGGAAACTCCTTGGTCACGTTCACCTGACGCGGGATGTGGGTGTGGATGAAGCGGCGCTCGGACCAAAGGTTTTCTCGAGCCACCTCATCGGCGCCGGCGCGGACGACGATGTAGCCGTCGTTTACCGTGCTGTTGACGATGGTCGTAATCGACGCGGTTCCGGCCGCGGTGATCGGCGGTGGGCCGGGATGCGAGGTAGCGGCCGGATGGGTCGTCGTCGAGACGACCGGTGCGGCCGTCTGCGTCTGACGGAGCGGTGTCGACGTTCGCGCCGCGCGGGCCGCCGCCCGCTGCGACTTCACGCGCTCGTCTTCCTGCTGCGCGAGTTTCAGATACTGCGCGGCTGCGTCGGAGCTGGGATTGATGTGGA
The DNA here is from genome assembly GCA_019247495.1 of Acidobacteriota bacterium. Lineage (GTDB taxonomy): Bacteria > Acidobacteriota > Thermoanaerobaculia > Gp7-AA8 > Gp7-AA8 > JADGNZ01. The sequence goes on along the minus strand of JAFAOU010000016.1, from coordinate 30,502 downwards.
ACGCGGTTTCGAAGAACGGAATCGACTCCGCGAACTTTTTCGCGTTGTAAAGCGCCAGTCCCTGATCGAAGTTCTGCTGTGCGACCGCGAGCTGCTGTTTGCCCGCTTCATCGCGCGTCCGTATCTGCGACAACTTCCGCACGATTTCATTGATCGCGGGTGAGCGCGGCGCGAGTTTCAGAAGCTGACCGTAGCGGTCATACGAGTCCGTCACGCGGCCTTCGTGGAGCAGGCGGTTGGCCTCTTCCCGCAGCTGCCGCTCCTTCGCCACTCTCGCCTCGGCGCGGGTGTCGACCGCAGGGACCTTCACTTTTTTCGAGTTCATCACCAGCATCGCCACGCCGAGGATCGCCAGGAGGAGGCAGGGGATGGCGATGAAGACGATCGGATGAATGCGCGTCATCAGCAGCGGCTTCAGGAAAGGCTTCGACGGTGCTTTCGGCGCTTTCACCGCCTTCACTGGTTTCACCGCGGACGAAGGCACTGCTTGCCGAGCGTTGCCGGGACTCGGATTCGTATCGAGCGGCTGCGGCGGCTGCACGGTCGTTCCGTGCTCCGCGTCGGGGAATGGGATCTCCATCGTCGGTACGCGCTCGTGTTCGCCGCGCGTGGCCACTGTCACGTCGGCGAACATCGGCTCGTTCGAACGCATCGGCTTCTCGCCGCGCAGCACGGCGCGCAGCGCATTGGCCAGGTCCCTGCCGCGCTGGTAGCGCTTGGCCGGATCTTTCTCCAGGCAATGCGTGACGACGTCGGCGAATCCTTCCGGGATCGTCGGATTGATGTCGTGCAGCGGCGGAAACGGCTCGTGAACGATCTTGTACGAGATCGACGTCAGCGAGTCGCCGCCGAACGGTTTGCGATGCGTGAGGCATTCGTAGAGGCAGATACCGAGCGAGAAAATGTCGCTGCGGCCATCGACGGGCGTCCCTTTGATTTGCTCCGGCGCCATGTAGTTGGGCGTGCCGAGAAACTGGCCGGTCGTCGTCAGGTTCGCGACGCCCGACGTGATCTTCGCGATGCCGAAGTCGGTGATCTTGGCGCGGTTGCCTTCGAGCAGGATGATGTTTGCCGGCTTCACATCGCGGTGCACGATCCCTTTTGCGTGCGCGAAATCGAGGCCCTCGGCGACCTGCGCGCAGATGTCGCCCGCCTGCTCGAACGATAGCGGACGTCCCTGCGCCAGCATCTCTTTCAGGTTCTGGCCTTCGACGTACTCCATGGCGATGAACGACATGCCCGAAGGCTCGTCCTGGCCGATGTCGTGGACGGTGACGATCGACGGATGATTGAGGATTCCTGCGGCCTGCGCCTCGCGCTGGAATCGGAGCTGGAACTCACGCGTGTCTTCGTCGTCGGCGTGTGCCGAGGGGCGGATTGTTTTTAGAGCGACGAGCCGGCCGATGAGCGGGTCCTTCGCCAGATAGACGATCCCCATCGCGCCCTTGCCGAGCTCACGAACGATCTCATACCGGCCGAGCTTCACCTGGTTCCGCTCTCCCCCCGCGTCAGCTCCCGATCCGGGAGGTGCGTGAGCCGTCAATCATAACTCCCTCGCTCCGGCCGTCCGGCGCGTTGCTTCGGGGCTGTTCGATTCTGCTTGAGGCGCGGCATTTTAAATTATGATTCACCTCCTTTTGTGAAATCCCCAAGCGAGGGCAGCCAACATGAAGGTCTATTCGGGTTCTGAGATCCGGAATGTGGCCGTTGTCGGCCACAACGACACCGGAAAAACGACGCTGGTTACGCAGCTGCTGTTCAACGCCGGCGCCATCACGCGGTTGGGACGGATCGACGACGGGACTACGGTCACCGACTTCGATCAGGACGAAATCGATCGCAAGCATTCCATCTCCACGGCCGTCGCGTTCGCGGAGTGGCAGAACACGAAAATCAATTTCATCGACACTCCCGGCTTCGGCATCTTCGTCATGGAAGCGCGCACGGCCATGCGTGTGGCTGACTCTGCCGCGATCGTCGTCAGCGGCGTGACGGGCGTGGAAGTTTCGACCGAGCGCGTGTGGAAGTTCGCTGAAGAATTCGAGCTGCCGCGACTCATCGTCATCAACAAGATGGATCGCGAGCGGGCTTCGTTCGCGCGCACGCTCGAAGCGGTGCAGAAGAAGTTCGGGAAGAACGTCGTCCCCATCCAGCTGCCGATCGGCGAGGAGAAAGACTTCTCGGGTGTCATCGACCTCGTCTCGATGAAAGCGTGGAAGTACGCGACCGACGGTTCCGGCAAATACGAGAAGATCGATATCCCCGCGGAGTTGAAAGCCGAGGCCGACGACTACCGCGCGCAACTGATCGAGAAAGTAGCCGAAGGCGACGACACGCTGATGGAGCGTTTCTTCGATCAGGGCGGTCTCTCGCAGGAAGAGCTGCTCGATGGATTGAAGCGCGAAGTTGGACATCACGAGATCTTTCCTGTCGTCCTCGACTCCGCGGCGCACAACATCGGCGGCCACGCCATCCTCGACTGCATCGTGGCGCTTCTGCCTCCGGCGGACGAATTCAAGACGGTCGACGGCAAGAACAAAAAGGGCGAGCCCACCACATTCGATCGCCGCGCCGAGGCCTTTCCATCGGCGCTCGTGTTCAAAACCTTTTCCGATCCCTTCTCCGGCCGGGTCTCGCTGTTCCGCGTCTACTCCGGCACGTTCACCTCAGATCATCCGTACTGGAACACGACCAAGGATCACGAAGAACGCGTCGGCAAGCTGCAGCTCATTCAGGGCAAGCAGCAGGTTCCGGTTCCGGAGTTGCGCGCCGGCGACATCGGCGCGGTCGCGAAACTGAAGGACGTACACACCGGCGACACGCTGGCCACGAACCAGCATCCGATCGTGCTCGAGCACATTCACTATCCCGAGGCCGCGATTTCGTTTGCGGTCGAAGCGAAGGCGCGGGGCGATGAGGACAAGCTCGGCGTCGCCATTGGCCGCATCATCGAAGAAGATCCGTCGATCAAATTCGGCCGCGACGAGCAGACCAAAGAGTTCCTCATCTCCGGCCAGGGCCAGCTGCACGTCGAGATCGTCGTGTCGAAGCTGAAGAAAAAGTACGGCGTCGATGTCATCCTCCATCCGCCGAAAGTGCCGTACCGCGAAACGATTACGAAGCCGGCCGACGCGCATGGACGCCACAAGAAACAGTCGGGCGGCCACGGGCAGTTTGCCGATTGCAAAATCACCGTCGAGCCTCTTCCCCGCGGCGGCGATTTCGAGTTCGTCGATGAGATTTTCGGCGGCTCGATTCCGCGTCAATACATCCCCGCCGTCGAGAAAGGCATCCAGGACGCGCGCAAGAAAGGTTTCCTGGCCGGCTTCCCGATGGTCGACTTCCGCGTCCGGCTTAAGGATGGGCAGTATCACGACGTCGACTCGTCCGAAATGGCGTTCAAGATTGCCGGCTCGCTGGCGTATCAGGAAGCGATGGGACAAGCCCGCGCCACGCTGCTCGAGCCGATCATGCATGTCGACATCACCGCGCCGGCCGAGTACATCGGCGACATCATGGGCGACCTCAATTCACGCCGCGGACGGGTGGAAGGCGTCGACGCCGACGGCGATGCGCAGACGGTGAAAGCGCGCGTCCCGCTCTCGGAGATGCTGACCTACGGTTCGACGCTGCGCTCGATCACGCAGGGCCGCGGCAGCTTCCACATGGAGTCATCGCACTACGAGGAAGTGCCGCGCAACCTGCAGGAGAAGATCATCACCGAGCACAAGAAGATGCAGGCGGAGCATCAGGCGGCGCATTAAGAGAAAGGGTGAAGAGTGAAGGGTGAAGAGTGAAAAAAGCGAACGTTCGCCGCTTTCACTCTTCACTCTTCACCCTTTGATTAGCTTCACATCCAACCTTGCGATCTCCTCCTTCGCGTCGTCGGCGACAGTCACGATGAACTGCTGATCCTTGTAGCCAGGGGCGGAGATGTGGATCGTGTAGCTGCCGGGTGCGGGGAAGTCGTAGATCTCGTCGGGCTTGTCGAACTGCTTCGCTTGTCCGATCACGAGGTCGTTGACTGACACCATCGCGTCGTCCGGAATCACGTTCGTCATCATGCCGCGGCGCGCCCAGATGCGGACGACGGACGTGATGCCGTGGCCGGTGCCGGTGATCTCCGCCCGCGCACGGCCGGTGACGGCATCGTGCGCAGCGGGAGCGTTGTCGGCGGAGTCGCCGGGAAAGACGAGCGATGCGCCCGGCTCGGGTTCGCCCGGAGGTCCTGCGCCTCCCGTCATCGCCCGCGCGGGACGGCGTGACTTCACGATGCCGTTTGCGAGCGAGGGCGTCCGATAGCGCAGTCCGGTGTACACCGCCAGCGCGGCCATGGCCACGAGCACGACTCCGATCGCGCCGGGAACCCAGCGCGGCATCATCGGTGTCTCTTCCGGCCGGTGCGGCTCTTCGGTCATTCCGTCTCCGCCGGCTCGATCTCTTCGTCCTCGGTGATTTCGGCCGTGCCTTCGTCGGTGATGACCGTATCGGCGTCGTCCTCGAGCCGGTTGAAGTCGGTATCGCGCTGTTTCATCAACTGCTGTGCGCGCGCTTCATCCTCGGAGGAAACGTAGACACGGATGTCGCCCATCGTTCCGAAGTTGACCGGCTCCATGCTGAACCTCACGTTTTCGATTTGTGCCGGAATGCCCTCGGCATCGAGGAAGCCTTTGATGATGCGCGCCTCATCGTCCGTGCCGGTGCTGGCGATTTCGACCCACGTCGTTCCGTCTTCGCCCTGCACCGTTTGAAACGGCTGCTCGCCCACGGGCGCGTTTTTGTCGTCCATCGTTCTCTCCTCGACTTTCAGGGTATGAGCGTCAGCGTACCGCTTCGCTCCGTTACTTTTCCGATCGTTGCATAGAACAGGCCGCTCCGCTGCATGCGCGCTTCAAGCGCGCCGAGGTTCTCGGACGATACGGCCATCAAGAGACCGCCACTGGTCTGCGCATCACACATCAACGTGAACTCGGATCGCGGAACCTGGATGTCGACGCGCTTTTCAAATGTATCGACGTTGCGCATCGTGCCGGTGGGGCGGAAGCCGCGGGCAAGATAGTCGCGAGCGTGCGGCAGCACCGGCACCGCGCTCGTGCGAATCTCAGCACCGACTCCCGATCCGGCGCACATTTCGAGGAGGTGGCCGATCAAGCCGTAGCCGGTGACGTCGGTTGCTGCGCTGACACCAACCTCGGTCATCGCATTCGCCGCATCGCGATTCAGCATCGTCATCCAGCGGATCGCCTCATCGAGCGACGGCGGAGTACGACGCGGAAAACGTCGATGCGTAAGTCCGCGATATGCGCTGATCAGGATCCCGTTGCCGATCGGCTTCGTCAGGATCAACGTATCGCCCGGCTTCGCCGTCGAGTTGCGCACCAGTTTCGCGACGCTGACGACTCCGGTGACCGCGAGCCCGTACTTCGGCACGTCATCGATGATCGTGTGACCGCCCGCGATCGGGAATCCTGCCTCGGCCGCTTTCTCCGAGCCGCCGCGCAGGATTTCCTGCAGAACGTCGAGCGGCAGAACGTCCGTGGGGAAGGCGGCGATGGCCAGCCCGAGGATGGGCGTGGCGCCCATCGCGTAGATGTCAGAGACGGAGTTCGCCGCTGCGATGGCGCCGAAGAGGTAGGGATCGTCGACGATTGGCGTGAAGAAGTCGACCGTCTGCGCGATTGCGATGTCGCCCGAGATGCGCACCACCGCGGCGTCGTCATTGGTGCCGTAACCGACGACAAGATCCCCCAGCCCTTCCTGGGAAGGGAGTTTTGCCAGGACGGAGTGAAGGTCATCCTGACCCAGCTTGCACGCTCAACCGCCGGTCGTGGCGAAGGAGGAGAGCGGCGGGTACGACTTGATCTTCCGCTTCACGGGATCGAATGGTATCGCCCAAAAGCACTAACGGAGCCTTTCGGCTCCGTTGTGGTACATCGCTTAGGTTTGGACTGCTGCGGCCAGTTGGTGGGATTCAAGGAAGCTAAGTGATTAATCGTCCAAAATCGGTCCAATAGTTTAGGAGGGGGCTCGCAGTAGCCACTAGACGCGGGCGAGTGAGATGGGACCCGCGTGTCGGTTCCGAAGCTGTCGAAACCTGTTTCATCGTGCCTCGCCTTTCTGCACGGCGCCTGCCAAGTCGAATAAGTCTCTGATTTTGGGCAACTGAAAGGCTTTTTCCTCTCACGCTCTCTCGGAAAATGGCTTCTACAGTGCCTTTGGACGCTTTGGAAAATTTTGCGACCGGCTCATCGAGGCTTGCAAATTTGACCGACGTGACGGTTCACGTCAGCCCGTTCAGGTCCGCCAACAGCTTTTCCAGGTCCAGCCGGTACCCTTCCGCGACCTCGGCCAGCGTCTCGTTCGACGCCGACGAGCAGCCGTGGCAGCCACCGATGTGGTACGCAGCGAAGACCCATCGCGCGGCCGGATGCTGCGCCAGCGCGGCGTCGACAGTCATCGTAGATGTGAATCGCGGTTCCAAGGCGGCGCAATTCTACGCAGATAGAATGCACGGCGATGAAAATCCGACTGCTCTTCTTCGCTGTGTTGCGCGACATCGCCGGCCGCAGCGAGAAGGTGATCGATGTCCCCGAGGGAACGCGCGCCGGCGATGTCTGGCAGCGTCTGCGCGATCGGCATCCCGAACTTCGCGACTACATCCAGCCGCCGATGATCGCCGTCAACGAGAGCTATGTCGGTGTCGAGGAGCTGTTGCGCGACGGCGATGAGCTTGCGTTCATCCCGCCTGTTGCCGGCGGATGACTTCGGCGAGGGACACGGATGGGTGCCTTCGTGGGCCGTACTTCGGGTGGCGCATCCAGCGCGCGGGCGGCGTCGCTCAATCGGTCAACTGCTTCATCAGCTCGTTGATCTGATCGTAGACGAGGCGCACCGACGGTTCGACGCTCGTGAGGTGCCCGGCAAACTTGTACGAACGCTCGTCGCGGAGCATGTCGAGGATCATGTCGCTGGCGAAAAGCATGTCCGCCAGTTTGTCGACCACTCGCTCCTGCAGCGGCATCTTCAGGTCGCCGATCACGTCTGAGGTTTCGGTGAACATATATCGCACTCTGTCTAGGAGTGATTTATCTCCCGCTATCCCTACCCTCTTTTTCGTAACAATCAGCATTTTTCTTTGATCAGCCGCTGATAGGAGCCAGTTTGGTGAACGTTTGGTGACAACGGGTAGGGATTCGGCACCCTCACGACTCCTAAGTTTCTAATAGCCTGCGATATCGTTGGCGCTTTCGCGCACCGCCCGGCTGGATCGGCAAGTCCGGCAACCACAAATAAAGGAGCATCAACATGCACCGACTGCGCTCGATCATCGCCCTCGCCATGCTCGTCACGCTGCCTGTTCTGGCAGCGACCAAGACCACCTCGAAAGACGCCGTCCCGGCTCCCGTAAAGCGCGGCATGGCCCTGCTTAGCGGCAAAGCCATGGCTGCTCACGACCAGTTCCTGGCCAGCGATCTCCTCGAGGGACGTGGACCCGGAACGCGCGGCGACGAGATCGCGCAGCAGTACATCGCCGCGCAGTTCGAGGCATACGGTCTCCAACCCGGCGGCGACGGTGGCACGTACTTCCAGAACGTCCCGCTGCTCGGCATCGCCACGGATCGCGACAAGTCCTCGCTCGCGTTCACGAAGAACGGGACGACGATCGGCGCCGCGTTGAAGTTCGGCGCCCAGATCGTCGGCCAGAACCAGACGCAGACCGAGAACGACACCATCGACTCCGATCTCGTCTTCGTCGGCCACGGCGTCGTGGCCCCCGAGTACAAGTGGGACGACTACAAGTCGCTCGACACGCGCGGAAAGACGCTGGTGATGCTCGTCGACGATCCGCCGGCCAACGCGCAGGAGCCCGATCTCTTCAAAGGCAACGCGCGGACTTACTACGGCCGCTGGACCTACAAGTACGAGATCGGCACCGCCAAGAACGCCGCCGGTGTGATCCTGATTCACACCACGCCCGCTGCCGGTTACGGCTGGAACGTCGTCTCGAACTCGTGGGGCAGCGAGAACTCATTCATGAAGAACAAGCCCGGCGCGCCGGCGTTGAAGTTCGCCGGCTGGATGACCGAGGACGAAGCGCGCGCCGTCTTCACCGCTGCGGGACAGGATCTGAATGCGCTGACGCAGCAGGCGTCTTCGCGAAGCTTTCAGCCGGTGCCGCTCGGTATCAAGCTCACTGGAAACATCGTCAGCAAGCTGCGTTCGTTCAACACGACCAACGTCGTGGCCAAGCTTCCCGGCAGCGATCCGAAACTTCGCGATGAAGCGATCCTCTACTCCGCGCATCACGATCACCTCGGCGTCGGACCCGCGGACAAAACCGGCGACACGATCTACAACGGTGCGCTCGACAACGCCTCCGGCTGCGCGATCCTGCTGGAGATGGCGCGCGTCTGGACGCAGATGCCGGCGCCGAAGCGCAGCGTCTACTTCGCCGCCGTCGCCGCGGAGGAGCAGGGGCTGATCGGATCCGCATACTTAGCGCAGAATCCGCCACTTCCATCCGGCCGCATCGCCCTCGGCATCAACTACGACATGATCCCGGAGCTCGGCCGCGTTCGCGACGTCAACATGAACGGCATCGAGCGCACCACGTTCTATCCGGCCGCGCAGCGCATCACCAGCGCGCTCGGCCTCTCGATCATCCCCGATCCCGAACCTGAGCAGGGCCACTACTACCGCTCCGATCACTTCAGTTTCGGCAAGGTCGGCATCCCGGCGTTCTCGATCGATCCGGGGCACGACGTCATCGGCAAGCCTTCCGGTTTCGGCGCGCAGTGGTCTACGGACTTTCGCGCGAACAACTACCACCAGCCGAGCGATCAATTCGATCCGAAGTGGGATTGGTCCGAAGCGGTGCAGATGGGGCAGTTGGGGATCTGGATGGGATGGGAAGCCGCAAACGCCGCGACGATGCCGAACTGGAAAGCGGGCGACGAGTTTCGCGCCGCGCGCGATCGCGCGACCGCGGCGGCGAAGTAGGAAACGATTTTCGCTCGCGGTCCGTATGCTAGAGTCGAATCAATGACCTGGAGGCAATTCAGCATGAAACGAAGTACACGTTTGCTCGCCGCCGCGATGCTCATCGCGCTCGTGGCCGCCGGCTGCGGCAAAGAAAAAAAGGAATCGACGGAGCCGGAGTCGTTCGCATTCACCATCTATCCCGGCTCGCGGTATCTCGCACAACTCACCGATCTCTGGAAGCAGGCCCGCAAGGTCTTCCGTCCGAACGATGACGTTCCGCCGATCGCGATCTACGACACCGACGCGCCGATCGAAAAGGTGGCGGAGTTCTACGCGCAGTCGTACGGCTACAACAAAGTCGCGCCCGACGCGACGAACAACCTCAGCTCCGCCAAGCCGCCCGCGTTCTACCGCACGGGCGATCTGGCCAAGGACGTCGCGGGCATCGTTCCGGTCGCGCAGAAGCTGAACATCAAGCTCGATCCGTCGAAAGCGGTCGGAACGTATCGCGCGGCGGAGATCGATCCGAAGCCGAACCGTCCGCGCATCACGATCCAGCGGCCGTACTTCGACGCCTCGACGTCGCAGACGGTCGACCGCACGCTGATCATGATGACGCAGTGATGTCCGCGCGGCGCGCGCTGATCGCCGGACTCGGTCTCATCGGAGGATCGATCGGCCTAGCGCTGCGCCGCCGCGGATGGCGCGTGGCGTTCTTCGACTCCGATCCCGATCTCGATCCGGGTGACGCTGCAGATGAGCGCGTGACGTCGATCGATGCTGAGGCGGATGTGGCGATTCTCGCAACGCCAGTGGACGTCGCCGTACGTCTCCTCGCCACCGCCCGCGCTCCGCTCATCACCTCGGTGTGCAGTGTGATGGTGCCGCTTCGCGCCGTCGGTGATGGTCGTTTTATCGCTGGACATCCGCTGGCCGGTTCGGCGAGCCGCGGGATCACTGCGGCACGCGCGGATCTCTTCGAAGGGGCGACGTGGTTCATCGACCGCGATGATGCAGTCGTTCGCGAAATCATCGCCGCCTGTGGCGCAAACGCGGAAATCGTCGACGCCGCCGAACACGATCGTGCTCTCGCGATGACCAGTCACCTGCCGCAGATTCTCTCCACTGTGCTGGCCGCCTACCTGCACGACCAGCAGATCGACCTCCGCTTCGCCGGTCCCGGACTGCGAACGTTCCTCCGCCTTGCCGCCAGCGAAGCGTCCGTCTGGTCCCCGATCCTCGACGCGAATCGCGAAAACCTGCGTCCGCATGCAGAGGCGGTCGCGGAGATCATGCGAGCGATTATTGAGGGCGATGCGTCGTCGTCATTCGGCAAAGCGAACGACCTGTTCCGACGGTTGTAGCGCCGCCGGCTCGGCGGCTGGATCGCCACCGGCTCGGTGGCGCGTCGTCGTGAATGCCGGCGAGCCGCCGGCGGTACAGCCGCCGAGCCGGCGGCGCTACCGTTCCCTTTTCCCGCCGTACTGCTGAGGTCACGTCTTTTGCTTCTGGCGCAAGCCGGAGGTTACATCAATGAAGTGGACCCGCATCGCTCTCGTTCTCACCTGCATCACCGCCGTTCCCGCGATTGCCGCGGATCGCACGTTTGATCTCACTGGATGGGCGGCCTGGGTCGATCCCAACAGCAAGGGAACGTTCAACTCGCCGGCACCGAATCAGCCGTTCAACATCGATTTCAACGGCAAGGTCGGCTATGGACTCGGAGCGAACATTTTCTTCGGAAACCATGTGTCGGGCGCGTTCGACATTGTCCAGGTGACGCCGGAGACGAGTGTTCGTTCGCACGCCGTCGGTGGGACAGGAGCATTCACCAACGGCCTGCGCATGACGCCACTCACGGGCGTGCTGCAATGGCATTTCGCGCCGAGCGGCTTCATCGATCCGTACATCGGCGCGGGCGCCGCGTATGTCCTGATCGACAAAGCCAATGTCTTCGGGACTCCCAACCTCACGCGCATCGACTTCAAGGATGACGTGGGCCTGGCGTTGAATGCCGGTCTCTCGTTCCGCCTCACACGCATGCTGGCGCTCACGGCGGACGGCAAGTACGTGCCGCTGAAGTCGTCGGCGACGGCCGTTTTCGCAAACGGCACGACCACGACCAAGGTGAAGATCAATCCGGTGATTTTCTCGGGCGGATTGTCGCTGCGTTTCTGAATCTCATGGGAAACCCGCAATGAAGTGCATTCGCATCGCGTTCGTTTTCGCTTGCATCACCGCAGTTCCTTCGTTTGCCGCCGATCGTGCGTTCGATCTGACCGGGTGGGCGGCGTGGGTCGATCCGAACGGTAGCCATACGTCGTTCCATTCACCGGCGGCAGTTCAGTTGTTCGACGTCGATTACACCGGAAAACTCGGATACGGAATTGGCGCGAACATCTTCTTCGGAAACCACGTCTCCGCGGCGTTCGACATCGTGCGTGCGCGGCCGAAAACGACGGTCGTATCCCCATCCAGTGGAGTTTCTTACGCCACCGGAGGCACGCGCATGACGCCGCTTTTCGGCGTGCTGCAGTGGCACTTCGCTCCTGACGGCGCCGTCGATCCGTATGTCGGCGCCGGCGTGGCCTATGTGTTGTTCGACAAGGCCGATGTCTTCGGGAACGTCGTCCTTGGTCAGATCGACGTCAAGGACAGGGCCGGGCTGGCGCTGAACGCCGGAGTCTCCTTGCGCATCTCGCGCAGGCTGGCGTTCACCGCGGACGGAAAATATGTGCCGCTCAGAGCGTCTGCCAACGCCGTCTACCCGCCAGGCACGATTCCAACCATTCCCGTGGTGTTGAACGTCAAGATCAATCCAATCATCGTCTCGGGCGGATTGTCGCTGCGTTTCTAGGCTCCCGCTCGAGTCGGACGCGGATGAGTCGCGGCGCGGATGGCCATCCGCGCCGCCCCTTCGACTGGCGTGTGCGCCGGCGGCACGATGCGCGCGCGCGGCGCGGCGGCCAGCACGGCTCGGCGCATCGGCGCGAGGAGTGTCTCGCCGGCGTTGAACGCGCCGCCGACATAGGCGACGGGAAAGTCGGCCGGCGTCAGGCCGAGGCGGTTCGCGACGGCGAGGATGGCAGAGGCCAGCTCGCCGCCGGCGCGTTCGATGATCTCGTGCGCGGGCGCGTCGCCACTCTCCGCAGCATCGATGACGAGCTTCCCGACGCGCGCGATGTCGTCGGTGTGCGTCGTGGTCGCGTAGACAAATCGCGGGAGATCAGGCGGCGTCATGTCGTAGTCGCGCTTCAGCAATTCGGTCATCAGCGTGGCCGGACCGCGGCCATCGTACGAACGCAGAATTGCCGCAAGTCCGGCGCGGGCGATCGCGAAGCCGCTGCCTTCGTCGCCGACCAGCGGTCCCCAACCTCCGGCGCGCGCCTCGTCACCGGCGTCATTTCGGCCGACGCAGACCGAGCCGGTGCCGGCGATGACGACGACGCCCGCGCCGAAGCCGATCGCGCCGCTGAGGGCGATGCGCGCATCGTTGTCGACCGTGAAGTTTCCGCGCGGAAAGAAGACGCTGAGCGAGTCGACGACCTCCTGCCGGTGCGCGGGATGATCGGCGCCGGCGATGCCGCAATAGGTCCAGGCGATCTCGCGGCTGGCCACGTCCGCGGCGACGAGGGCCTTGTTGACGGCGCGCTCGATGTTGCGCGCGGCCGTTTCGATGCCGACGCGCAGGTGATTGGACGGACCGGCCAGTCCGTCACCGAGTGCGCGGCCGGTGTCGTCCGTAACCAGCGCTGCCGTTTTCGACGCGCCGCCGTCGACGCCGAGGTAGTACGCCATGCGGAGACCTCTTTTACCGCAAGTGTGGTGCCTGATGTGGCGGGACTGTTCCTTGCAGAGTTTGCTCGAAAAAGGAGAAGTGCATGAAATCGAAACGCATTCTGACGACAGCCGCGCTGGCCCTGATGAGCGTGATGATGAGCGTGATTCTGATCGCCACCGCCGGCTGCAAGATGAGCGGCATGGCCGTAACGTCACGCGGTCAGCTTCTGAAACTGAACATCAACCATCCCAAGGATCTCCCCGAGCGCGGCGAGGACAACATCGACATCGTGGTCGGCAGCCGCGGTGTGAACGGTGTCCGCGACATCCTTCTCGACGTCGAGATCCCGCCGCAATTGATCGTTGAAGACGAGACCCACGAGCGCGGCGTGACCATGACCCATGATCCCGGCTCGAACGTCTATCACTACACCCTGGGCAACCTGCAGCCCGCCGAGGATTCGACGATCCGCTACAAAGTGCGCACGTCATTCGGCACGATGGCCGAAAGCGACACCGTCAAAGCAACTGCATGGCAGCGCGACCTTCCGGGCGACAAGCTCGTGGAGACCGCGGTGATCAAGCTGCGGCCGTAGGCGATAAGCTCTCCGCTATGTCGTCCATTGATCTCGACCAGCAGCCGAACCACGAAATTCACATTCCGCCCAAACCGCGCGAGTCCCTCGAAGACCGCAAGCTGCTCGACCGGCCCAGCCGGCACGAAGTTCTGCAGAGTGAGTCGTGGCGCGTGTTGCGGATCACGAGCGAGTTCGTGGCCGGCTTCGATCATCTCGCCGAGGTCTATCCGGCGGTTTCGATTTTCGGATCGGCGCGGACGCAGCTCGCGAATGAGTACTACGGCGCGGCCGTCAAGACCGCGGAGCTGCTCGGCAAGGCCGGCTTCGCGGTCATCACCGGCGGCGGCCCGGGCATCATGGAGGCCGCCAACAAAGGCGCGCGGCAGGCAGGCGCGCTTTCGATCGGCTGCAACATCGAGCTGCCGTTCGAACAGAAGGTGAACGCGTACGTCGACAAGGCCATGACCTTTCGCTACTTCTTCGTGCGCAAGACGATGTTCATCAAGTACTCCGAGGCCTTCATCACGTTTCCCGGCGGCTTCGGAACGCTCGACGAGTTGATGGGCGCGCTGACGCTGATCCAGACCAAGAAGATCACGAACTTTCCGGTGATCCTTTACGGCAGCGAATACTGGGGTGGCCTCATCGACTGGCTGCGCAAATCCGTGCTGGCGGCGAACAACATCACCGCAGAAGATGTCGACAGCCTCCATGTCGTCGACGATCCGAAGCGTGTCTGCGAAATCGTCTGCGCGTTTCACGATGAGGCGCTGGTCACAAACAAGGATGAGGACGAGATCACGCCGCCGCCACGCCCGCGTCATTCAGACTAAAAAATGGCTCTGCCTTTGCAGTTATTAGGACTGAAAAGGAGGCTCCAGAATGCGCATTCAGCAGACGGATCAAATCCTCAAAGAAGCCCGGATCGCACGGCACAGCCAGCAGGTGCACGAGCAGAACCGAGGCGGGATGTGGCAGCGCGCATGGCAGTCGCTGACCGGCATCTTCAAACGTTCGTAATTCAAATGGCGAGGCGCGGTTACGGCGCCTCGCTCTCTTCCACTTCTTCGATCTCAGGCGCCTGCGTCTGCACGATCACCCAGCGGACGCGGAAGCGTTCGGCGTCCAGCACTTCGATCGATAGGTCGCCGAGTTGCGTCCGGTCGCCGGGCACGACTTCCCGTCCCAACCTCGCTGCCACATAGCCGCCGATGGTTTCCTCGGCCGGCTCGCCGACGTCGACTTTCAACCGGTCCGCGAGATCCTCGATGAGGTAATCGCCGCGTACGCGATAGCGTCCGTTTCCGAGTGGCTCGATCTCCGGCCGCTCGCGATCGAATTCATCCTGAATCTGTCCAAACAACTCCTCGGTGATGTTCTCCAGCGACACGATGCCCGACGCGCCGCCGTACTCGTCGAGCACGATGGCCATGTGCGTCTTGTGCTCGATGAATTGCGACAGAAGCGCTTCGACGGTCGAGTTTTCGGGGATGAAAAGCACGTCGCGTTTCAGCTCCATCATCGTCCGTCCCGGTCCGCGGAGTTGCGCCAGGAAGAGGTCCTTGACGTGAATGAGCCCGATGGTCTGATCGAGCGAACCGTCGCACAACGGATAGCGCGTGTGGCGGGTGGTGCGGATGATCTCGAGATTTTCCTCGATCGATTTCAGCGTCGAGAGCACCGAAACGTCCGTGCGCGGCACCATGATCTGGCGTGCCGTCCGTTTCGAAAACTGGAAGACGCCTTCGATGATCTCGCGGTTCTCCTCGGACAGAATGCCGGCCTTCTCCGAGTGCGCGAGGATGAGGCGCAACTCCTCCTGCGAGTGCACCATCTCCGTGTCGCTGGCGGGCTTGATTCCGACGAGGCGCAGAACGCGGTTCGTGGTCCGGTTCAGCATCCAGATGATCGGATACATCAGCACGTAAAACGCGCGGAGCAGATGCGCCGACCAGAGGGCAGTGCCGAGGGTCTTGTCGATGGCGAGGTACTTGGGGCCGAGCTCGCCCATGATGATGTGCAGTGAGGAGATCACCACGAACGCGAACGACGCTGCGATGGTGTGCGCAACGGCGACGCTGTAGACGCCGAAAAACGCCAATCGCGCCTGGATCAGTGCCGCGAAGGCCGGCTCGCCAACCCATCCGAGCGCGAGCGATGCGAGCGTGACGCCGAGCTGCGTGGCGGAGAGGTAGCTGTCGAGTTTTTTGATGATGCGCCGCGCCATGCGCGCACGCGAGCTCCCCTCGGCGGCCATTTCCGCGAGCTGCGTCGGCCGCACTTTGATGATCGCGAATTCAGCAGCGACGAAGAATCCGTTCGCAATGATGAACAGCAAGGCGAGGAGCAAGTACCAGCTAGGCATGCTCACCGAGCGCGAAGGGCCGTCGCGCTACGAGATGGAGGTACGTCCATGGAAGGGAGGGATTGTATCGCGACTGACAGCACTGTCATCCTGAGCCGCCGGAGGCGTCGGAGCCGAAGGCGAAGCGCCGCAGGACGGTCGAAGGACCCCCTCAGTGCTTGCATCGTGACTCGCCGCCCGCCCCTCCCGGGTTACCAGGGAGGGGGTCCTTCGACCGTCCTCCGCGACTTCGGCTTCGCCTACGTCGCTCCGGCGGCTCAGGATGACAGTGCTGTCGCGATCACCTCATCCAGCGTCCGCCAGAAGCGCGGATACGACTTCGACACCACCTGCTCATTCGCGATGGTCACATTGCCGCGCGCGAGGCCGGCGATGGCGAAGGACATGGCGATGCGGTGATCGTTGTGCGTTTCGATGGTGACGGGATCGGACGACCAGCCCGGTTGGATGAGCAACGAATCGGGACGTTCGTCGACGGTGGCACCGAGACGGCGGAGCTCGGAGGTGATCGTAGCGAGGCGGTCGGATTCTTTGACGCGCAGGTTGGCCACGTTTACGATCTCGACCGGCGACGACGCCAGCGGCGCGATCGCGGCCAGCGTGGGGACGATGTCGGGCGAGGAGTTGCAGTCGAAGCGGCCGCCGCGCAGCCCCTTACCGGTGACTGTGATTTCCTCCTCGGCGAAGGTCACCTGGCAACCCATCGACTCGAGGATGTGCAGGAAAGCGGCGTCGCCCTGCGCACTCGGATGCGCCAGACCGCGCACGCGCACCGTGCCGTGCGTCGCGGCAGCGGCGGCGAACCAGTACGACGCCGAGGAGTAGTCGCCTTCGACGCGGTATTCATCGCGATGAAGTTTGGACGCGCGTACGTGCACGACATTGCCGTCGCGCTGCACGTTTGCTCCGAACGCGGTCAGGATCGACGCTGTAATGTCGAGGTAGGACGCCGAGGCGAGTGAGGTGAGGCGCAACGTGATGCCGTCCGGCAGCGTGGCGCCGGCCATCATCAGCGACGAGGCAAACTGGCTCGACGTATCGGCGGCGATGGCGGCGTCGAATCCGCCGCGCATCTTTTTTCCGCGAATGCGCAGCGGAGGATAGCCTTCTCGATCGACGTACTCGACCTCGGCGCCGATCGAGAGCAGGACTTCGACCAGATCGCCAATCGGCCGTTCGTGCATCCGCGTTTCGCCTTCGAGGATGAAACGCCCCGGCGTGAACGCGAGCCAGCCGGTGAGAAATCGCATGGCGGTTCCGGCGTTGCCGACGAAGACGTGAACGTCGTTCGCCGACATGCTGAGGCGCGGTCCGATGGTCACGCCCGTTTTGAACGTACCGTCGATCTGGAATCCGATCGTCCGCAAGGCTTCGAGCGCGTAACGTGTGTCGTCGGCATCGAGGCAGTTGGTGATCGTCGTCGTCCCCTCGGCCATCGCGCCGAGGAGCAGTGCGCGGACGGAGTAGGACTTGGAGGGCGGGGCGGTGACGGTGGCGTCAAGTGGGCCGGTTTTTGGGATGAGCTTCAATCGACCTCCAGAACCAGGCCGTCGTACGCGAGGCGGACTCCATCCGGCAGTGTGGCCTCAACGGACCTGTGATCGACTTCGTGCGTAAGGTGGATCAACCACGTTTCGCGCGCGCCGATCGTTTGTGCGACTGCGACCGCTTCATCGATCACGAAATGCGTCGGATGGCGCGGCGCGATCCGCAGCCCGTCGAGGGCGAGAATCTCGACGCCTTCCAATAGCGCCATCGTTGACGGAGGAATGCCGTTCGTGTCGGTGATGTAGGCGAAGTTGCCGATGCGAAAGCCGAGGATGGTCCAGTCGCCGTGAGCGACGGGAAGGGGAGTGATGGCGATGCCTTCGTGGACGAAGGGCGCATCGATTTCGATGAGGTCGAGCTGCGGTTTGCCGCCGCCGATCTGCGAGTCGGACCAGATGTAGCTGAAGGCACGGCGGATGGCGGCAGCGGTCATCGGATTCGCGAACGCCTGGATGGCCTCGCGCTGCCGGAAGTTGAACGGGCGGATGTCGTCGAGGCCCATGAGGTGATCGGAGTGGGAGTGCGTGAAGAGGACGAAGTCGAGCCGCGGCATAGGGAACTTGAGAAGCTGGAGGCGAAGATCGGGGCTCGTATCGATGAGGAAGTTCTTGCCGGCTGCCTCAATCTTCGCGGACTGCCGCAAGCGTTTGTTTCGCTCATCATCGGAGGTGCAGACAGCGCATCGGCATCCGACTACGGGGACGCCGGTGCTGGTTCCGCTGCCTAGGAAGGTGATGCGCATCAAAGCTTTTCACGCGGAGACGCGGGGGCGCGGAGAAAAGCAACCCCCCTCCGCGTCTCCGCGCCTCCGCGTGATCAAACCGTCACCCACTCGAATGAACCTGAAGTTGGATCAATCGCCATCGCTTCCCCAGTCTCGTACCAGGGAGGAAGCACGGTGATCGTCGGCGAACTCTCCAGCACCAGCTTTTCGTGAAAGTGTCCGAAGACCACGTGCGTGAAACCGGCGCGCGAGCGGCCGAACGCCTGCATCTGCTCGATCGGCAGCCGCGACTTGTGTTTGAAATTCGAGTCCGATAGCCGCCCCTCGATCTTGTCGACGAATCCGCGCGCTGCCTTTTTCGGGATGAAACGCAGCGCGAATTTCGACATCGCGTTCTTCGATGCGAAGCGCCAGAAGCGGTAGGGGAGGTCGCGGTCATTGATCATGTCGCCGTGGATGATCAGGTAGTTCTTGTCGCCCGCCGCGACGGCGTACTCCATCGCGATGTCCGTTACGCCATCCTCCACGAATGAGCCGTGCAGGAAAAAATCGCGGTTGCCTTCGACGTAGTGAATCGGCACGCCGCTGTCGCGCAGCTCGCGAAAACGAGCAAAGACTTTTTCGACGGACGAGGTGTAGAACTTCGGATCGGCGATCAGATAGTGAAAGAGATCGCCATTCAGGTAGAGCGCGCGCGGCCGCAGCGCCGCGAGGCGATCGAGCCAGGCGATGATCGGCGCTTCGCTGCCGTCGGAGAGGCCGATGTGCGAGTCGCCGATGACGAAAATCTGTCCGGCCGGAATCACGCGATCAGCTCCTCGAGAACTCGCTGTAGTTCGCAATGGTTTTGTTCGCTGAACGTGCAGAAGACCACGCGCTGCAACGAACGCGCGTGCGGACGGAAGTCGAGCGCGGTCGAGACCAACACGCGCCAGCAACGCCCCGCATCGAATCCGAAGACGGCCGGCACCGGCGGCATGGCCACCGAGGCGATGGCCAACTCCTCGGCGCGTTTCAGCGCCGCCCAGACCGCGTTGCGCAGCTTCGCATCCTCATCGCCGTCGCCGAAGCGCGGCACGATGGCGTGGATGACGAACTTGCAAAGCACGTTGCCGCCGCTGGTGACGACGGCGTGTCCCACCGGTACCGATCCGAATTCCGCCACCGGCTTGCTGGCCGAGGCCGGATTGATGATGGCGTCGACCTTGAGGGAGGAGACGTCGGCGCGAAGGAGCTCGATTTCCATTCGATTAGAGCGCGGGATTCAGCTTCGCGCGCGGGTCCTCGCCGTATGCGGCATCAATCGTTTCGGCGGCATCGAGCACATCCGCCGCGGAGCTCTTCGGCACGGTGATCTCGACGCGGTAGTAGTGATCGCCGGCGGTGTTCTTTTTCTTCACACCTTTGCCGCGCAGACGGAAGGTCTGCCCGCCCTGCGTGCCGGCCGGAATGCGCGCGCGCACCGGGCCTTGAATCGTCGGCACTTCAACCTCGGCACCGCGAATTGCTTCGCCGACTTTGATCGGGAGGTCGATGTAGATGTCGTCGCCGCGGCGTTCGAACAGCGGATGCGCGCGGACGTGAATGAGCACGTTGAGATCGCCGGCCGGTCCGCCGTTGTTGCCGGGCGCGCCTTTGCCGCGCAGACGGATTTTCTGTCCGTCCGCAACTCCCTCGGGGATTTTCACCTTGACACCTTTGCCGTTGAGGATGAGGTCCATGGTCGTGCCGAGGATGGCGTCGCGAAAATCGATGGTCAGCTCGGCCTCGAGATCGGCGCCGCGCTGCGGACCTGGTTCACCGCCGCCGCCGAACAGGTCGGAGAAGATGTCGGTGAATCCGCCCGCACCGGCCGAACGGCGTCCCGCGCGAGCACGCCCGCCGCCGCCTCCTCCCGTGAACTGCGAGAAGTCGAATCCGCCGAACGGATTTGCGCCTCCCGCAAAGGGATTGCCTCCCGGACCGCCGCCGCGGAACGCTTCCTTGCCGAGGCGGTCGTACTGTTCGCGCTTCTCCGTGTCCGACAGAACTGCATAGGCCTCAGAGATTTCCTTGAACTTGTTCTCGGCTTCTTTGTTGCCCTTGTTCTTGTCGGGATGAAACTTCTTCGCGAGGCTGCGGTAAGCCTTCTTGAGTTCATCCTCGCTGGCGCTTTTTTTCACGCCGAGGATGTCGTAGTAGTCCTTCTCAGCCATGATCGGCCAAACGTTTTAGCACATGAATTGCTTCGTGGGCCGGTTGGAGAAACAATCACCCGCTCATGTACGGATCACTGGCGCGCCGCAACATTCTGACGATGATCCTCGCCGGCGGTATGGGCGAGCGGCTCTACCCGCTGACGCGCGACCGCGCCAAGCCGGCGGTTCCGTTCGGCGGCCGCTACCGGATCATCGACTTCGTCATCAACAACTTCATCAACTCCGGATTTTTCAAGATCAAGGTGATGACGCAGTTCAAATCGAACTCGCTCATCGAGCACATCACGCGCACGTGGCGGCTGGTGCCCGAGATCGGACAGTACGTCGACATCGTCCCGGCGCAGATGCGCAAAGGTCCGTTCTGGTTCCGCGGCACGGCCGATGCGGTCTTTCAGAATCTCGAACTGATCTTCGACGAGCAGCCCGAGTTCGTCTGCGTCTTCGGCGGCGATCACATCTACAAGATGGACGTGAATCAGATGCTGCAGGAGCACCTGACCAACGACGCCGACCTGACCATCGCCACGATTCCGGTGCCGGTGGAAGAGGCCCATCACTTCGGCATCGTGGAAGTGGACAGCGACTGGCGCGTGACCGGATTCGTGGAGAAACCGAAAGAAGGGGCGAAGACGATTCCGGGCCGGCCGGACATGGTGCTGGCCTCGATGGGTAACTACATCTTCAAAGCCAACGTGATGATCGACGTGCTGCAGCGCAACGCCTTGCGCGACGCGGCCCACGACTTCGGCAAGGAGATCATCCCGGCCATGTACCCGCGGATGAAGGTGTTCGCGTACGACTTCGGACAGAACTACGTGCCGGGTGAGGCGGAGATCAACCGCGGCTACTGGCGCGACGTGGGGACGATCGATTCGTACTTTGCCGCGTCGCTCGATCTGGTCGCGGTAACGCCGCTGTTCAATCTCTACAACCAGCAATGGCCGATGGTGTCGGCGCCGCTGAACCTGCCGCCGGCGAAGTTCGTCTTCGCCGATTCGAAGTCGCAGCGCATCGGAATCGCGACGGACTCGCTGGTCTCGGACGGCACGATCATCTCCGGCGGCAACATCAACCGCTGCGTTCTCCATCCGCGCGTGCGCATCCATTCGTACACCGACGTCGACGAGTCGATCCTGATGGACGGCGTGGAGATCGGCCGGCACTCGAAGATCCGCCGCACGATCATCGACAAGGGCGTGAAAATCCCGCCGGGAACGACGATCGGCTACGACCTCGAAGCCGATCGCCAGCGCTTCACGGTCACCGACAGCGGAATCGTGGTGGTGCCGAAGGGCGCGGAGATCACGGAAGGGGTGCTCGCGTAGAAAAGCAAATGTTGAATGTTGAGTGGTGAATGTTGAATGTTGAATGGTCGTCGGGCAGTGGCGGGCTTTCATTCAACAGTGAACATTCAACATTCGACATTCAACATTCGTCTTCTAAGCGATATCCTCGCCCGCCCATGACGACCAAGCCCCGCACTGACGGCCGCGCTCCCGACGAAATGCGCCGCGTCCTGATCACGCCGCACTTCAGCAAACACGCGGAGGGGTCGGCGCTGATCGAAGTCGGCGACACGCGCGTGATCTGCACCGCCTCGATCCAGGAGAAGGTTCCGCCGTTTCTCTACCGCACCGGCAAGGGGTGGGTGACGGCGGAGTACGGCATGCTGCCGCGCGCGACGACCGAACGCACCGACCGCGAGGCCGCAAAAGGAAAGCAGGGCGGACGGACGATGGAGATTCAGCGCCTGATCGGCCGCTCCCTTCGCGCCGCCGTCAACACCGAGTTCCTCGGCGAGCGGACGATCTGGCTCGACTGCGATGTGATCCAGGCCGACGGCGGCACACGCACCGCGTCCATCACCGGCTCTTTCGTCGCCCTCGCGCTGGCCCTCGGCCGCCTCTACCTCGACGGCAAAATCGTAACGTGGCCGATCAACTCCTTCGTGGCCGCCGTCTCGGTCGGCATCATCAACGGCACGCCCGCGCTCGACCTCAACTACGAGGAAGACTCGAAAGCCGGCGTGGACATGAACATCGTCGCAACCGACAAAGGCCGCTTCGTGGAGCTGCAAGGCACTGCCGAGGGAGCAACGTTCAGCGAAGACGAAATGACGGCGATGCTGGGACTGGCGAAGTCAGGAATCGCAACGCTCGTCGAAAAGCAGCGTGAAGTGCTCGCCCCGACGCTCACGCGCGTCGATGCGATGTCACGCGACCGGCTGAACAAGAAGTTCCGGTAACGCGGACTATCGCATTCAGCTCTGGCGTAGGTAGGGCTCCGGATTGCGCTGCTGGTCCGCAGAGGCGCGGTCGGGATTCAGAAGCGGCGGCGGCTCGTCCTCGAGCGCAAGCTGGAGCGGTAGTTCGATCGGCATCGCCTCGGGATGCCTGCGTCGTCGAAGTTCCGGCGGGAGGTCATGATCGGACATGATCGGCACCTTTCTCTGTGCGCCTTCTGATGAGCAGGTTTTGCGCCACGTGCAAGCTGCAACGCGACCGCGTCAATGTTTGACGGAACGGTGCCGAGGAGGCTGCTCTGGGGCCGTACCCTGAATCACGATCGCGCCCGGCGTCGCATTTCCAACGCCGCACTTCGCGCCATGGATGTAATAGAAAATCTGGTTACCGGCCGGCTGCAAAAGCGTCCGCGTGAAGGTGTGACGGTAGGTCGTCGGAAACGGATCGGGCAGTGACGGAAACAGCGTCCGGCGGCGGTTTTGAAACTGTGCGGCCCACTGCGACATCGTCCGTCCGGAACCCGCGGGATCGATCACGCCGTTCGGCTGTTTCACCGCTTCCCAGAAACGCTCTTCGTAGATTTCGACGAAGACCGCCTGCGAATTGATCAACGCGTTCTGGAAAGCCGAATCGGTGTCAGCGACGTTCGACACCTTCCCCGCATTTGTCGTCTGGAATCCGGTGACCTGTCCTTCGCGGCCTTCCTGAACCACCCAACGGTTCGGACATCCCGGACCGCTGAGGTTCGACGCGCACGTATCGATCTGCTTCGGCTGCAAGCCGTTGTGCTGCACGACGAAACGCTGCCCGAACGTGGCCTGGCCGTTGTCGATGATCGTCTGGGTCTGCTCGACACCGCCGGGCAACGCACCGCCGGACGACGTGCCATCGCTCTTCTCGTACCCGCCGCTGTTGTTGATGAGCGGGAATCCGTCCTGAATCAACGCGTAGCTGATCGACTTTCCGGGAAACTCCTGAGCGAGAACCGCCGTCTGCGCCTGATAAAACGCGTAGAGACCTGCCGGCGTGTAGCCTGCCTGCGCGAATAACTGGGTATTGCAGACGCATCCCGCGTCACAGCGCTTGGGCAACCGGTTCTCGTGTGTGAAGAGGTTCGCGCCCGACGGCTTGATGTAGGTCAACGCGCGATACCAATCGGCGCGCGACCTGATGTGCGCGGCCACTTTGCGCAACAGATCGAAGTAGCGATTCTGATAGGCGGTATCGGTCGGACTGCCGAGCGTCATCTTGGTGCCGCATCCCGGATCGTCGGAGCCGCTGTCCTGCAGCGCCAGCGGAGTCACGCCATTGGTGAAAAGCCATGACGGCGTGCCGTCGTCGCCGGCCTTGATCGCCAAGCTATAAATCTTGCCGTTCTTTACCGCCTTGTTCAGCTCGCGATCGAGGACCGTGAAATTGAAATTCGCGTCGGCCGTTCCTGGCGCGGTCTGCACATCGCTCCAGAGCAGACGAATGAAGACGCCGGTGAGACTCGGATCCTGCCACGTCGCGTCCATCGTCGCTCCCGACAGCCCGGTCGCGCAAAGCATCTCCGATCCGACCACTGACCTCGGCGCTCCGCCATTCGAGCAGAGCGTTTTCTTCGGTTCTACTACGAATCCGGCATCGAGAGGACTGAGCGCGTAGATCCCCGATGCGGCCACGGGCAGCGGTCCGGTCAGATCGTTCGGATCGGTCGCCGAAAACGCCTTGACGGCGGAACAGAAGCCGGGCGAGACGCCGTCCCAATTGATCGGGATGATCGCGTCGCCGGGACCGTTCAGCGTCCACTCCACCGTATCGCCGCTCGCGATTACGGTCGTCGGCGGCGAGAACGACCCGTCAGCATTGACCTTGACCGTATGCGTCGCGGCTGGAAGCGACGCAACGAAACAGGAAGCCACCGCCACGATGAAAATACGATTCTTCATTCGAAGACCTGCGCCGCAATGATTTTGAGAGACGGAGCATGATAACCGGAGGCTGACGCTGTCTCGGTCATCGCGCTGCCGCGATGTCGGCTGCGCTGCTGTAACCTCGGATTCAAACTCCGGAATTTAGAGATTCTTCGAATGAACGCGAGTGATTACATCGTCTTCGTCGACGAAAGTGGCGACCACGGGCTCGAAACGATCGATCCGCAGTTTCCAGTGTTCGTGCTGGCGTTCTGCATCCTCGCGAAGACTGCGTACTCGCGTTTTGTCCTTCCCTCGATCACGGAATTCAAGTTCGCCCACTTCGGCCACGATCAGGTAGTCCTTCACGAGCGGGACATCCGAAAAGATCTCGGCGACTTTTCGATACTCCGAGAACCGGCCCGAAAATCAGCGTTTCTGGCTGAACTCACCGCGCTCATCGAGGCTGTACCGATGACGATCATTGCGTCGGTCATCCGGAAGGATCTGCTTGTCGGTCGTTACACGTACCCGAACAATCCGTATCAAATAGCGCTTGGCTTTGGTTTGGAACGCGTGGCCGTCTGGCTGAGACGTCAGAACGCTGCCGGAGCTACCCCCGTCATCATTGAGTGCCGCGGCAAACGTGAGGACGATGAATTGGAACTCGAGTTTCGACGGATTTGCGCAGGCGCGAACTATCGACGTGAGCAGTTCTCCCTCCAGCCGCGTTTCGTCCCGAAGTCCGGTAACGTTCCCGGACTTCAAATCGCCGACCTCGTCGCACGGCCGATCGCTCGTCACACCATGAACGCTGCGCAAATCAACCGTGCATATTCGGTCATCGAAAAAAAGCTCGACCGCAGTCCGTCGGGAGCAGTTTTTGGATGGGGACTGAAGGTCTTTCCCTGATGAAAACAAAAGGCCCCGGCGCATCCGCCGAGGCCCTTTGTCGACCGGGAATCCCCAATCCTTGTGGTGCTGAAACGGCAGTGTCCCTCGGCCGATTCCTGAAGTCAACTCGGACCGCGCGCGCAGCGCCTGTTGCGTCCGTGCATCCACGCGGCGAGCAGATTGAATCCGATCGAGAGGCCGAGCAGCACGCCGCGGGCGAAGTCGAGTACATCGCTGTTCATCGTTGTCGCGATGTGAATGAAGCTCGGCGGGTTCCCGATTACGAAGCACGTCATTCCGATCATCATCAGAGTGCAGGGGCTGTTCAAGATGCGATTTCTCAGGTTCATTTCGTAGGCTCCTTTGGAAAGTTAACTTGTCTAACGCTGTCAAGTCAACTTGTCTTCCCGCGACAGACGGTAAGCTTCCCGAATGAAACTTCGGCTATCGCTCCTGGTCGTCGTTGCTCTGCTTGCTGTTTCCGCCAGCGCTGCGGATGAGGCCGCCCGGCTTCACGCATTGTTCGATCGCGCGTGGGAAACGCAGCTTCGCGAGAATCCGCTCTTTGCCACGTCGGTCGGCCGGCACGAATACGACGGCCGGCTCCCTTCCGTGACGATGGCCGATCTCGAACGCCGTCACGCGCAGACCAAGGCCGCGCTTGCGGAACTTAGCGGTATCGATCGCGCGAAGCTGTCGCCGGCCGACGCAGTCAACTACGACATCTTTAAACAACGGCTCGAGGATTCATCCGCATCGTTCGACCTTGGCGATTACCAGGTCCCCTTCAACGCCGACTCCGGATTCCACTCCGGCTTCTCGCGCCTGCCGAAAGATGTCCCGCTTGCGACGGTGAAGGATTACGAGAACTACATCAGTCGCCTCAAGGCGTGGCCGCGCTACGTTCGCGAAGAGATCGCGCTGATGCGGATCGGCATCAAGCGCGGCATGACCATCCCGCGCGCCACGCTGGAGGGTTACGACTCCACGATCACCGCGCACATCGTCGACGATCCGGCGAAGAGCGTGTTCTGGGTGCCGTTCGCGAAGTTCCCGTCATCAGTGCCCGAATCCGAACGCGCGCGATTGCAGACCGAGGGACGGGCGGCGGTGATGGACGGAGCGGTGGTCGGATATCGCGAGTTCCTCAACTTCTTCCGCAACGAATATCTGCCGAACGCGCGCACGACGCTCGGCGCGTCCGAACTGCCGAACGGCCGGGCGTACTACGCGTTGAAAATCCGCGAGTTCACCACGCTCAATCTCACACCTGAGGAGATCCACAAGATCGGATTGAGCGAGGTTGAGCGGATCTCCGCCGAGATGAATGCGGTGATGAAGCAGGCCGGATTCAACGGCGACTTCGCGGCCTTCCTGGTCTTCCTCCGCACGGATCCGCGCTTCTATGCGAAGACGCCGGAAGAACTGCTGTCGCGCGCGTCGCGGATCGCCAAGCGAATCGACGGCAAGCTGCCGTCACTTTTCAAAACGCTGCCGCGCCTGCCGTACACGGTCGAGCCGGTGCCGGACGACATCGCGCCGAAGTACACGAGCGGCCGCTACGTCGGTCCGGCGCAGGGCAGTACGCAGCCGGGCATCTACTGGGTCAACACGTACATGCTGGAGAGCCGACCGCTCTACAACCTCGAGGCGCTCACGCTGCACGAGGCCGTGCCCGGGCATCATCTGCAGATCTCGTTGTCGCGCGAGCTCGGCGACCTGCCGAACTTCCGCCGCTACTCCTACATCTCGGCGTTCGGCGAAGGGTGGGGACTGTATTGCGAATGGCTCGGCATCGAAGCGGGCATCTATCAGGATCCGTATTCGAACTTCGGCCGGCTGACGTACGAGATGTGGCGCGCCTGCCGGCTGGTCGTCGATACCGGAATTCATTCGATGGGATGGACGCGCAAGCAGGCGATCGACTATCTCGCGACGCGCACCGCGCTTCCGTTGCACGAAGTCGAGACGGAAGTCGACCGCTACATCTCCTGGCCCGGCCAGGCGCTCGCGTACAAACTCGGCGAACTGAAAATCAAAGAGCTCCGCAAACGTGCCGAGGGCGCGCTCGGGACTCGCTTCGACGTGCGAGAGTTCCATGACGTCGTCCTCGGCAGCGGCGCAGTGCCGCTGAGCGTCCTCGAATCGAATGTCGACCGCTGGATCGAAGCGCAAAGGAAAACGCAATGAAGAGAATGTTCGCCGCACTCACGTTCCTGTTTCTGGCCGGTTGCACCACCGCACCCTCGCCGAACCTCGTCTTCCTCGGCAGCGGCATCGAGCTGCAGTCGGTTCCCGGCCACCCGGCCACGCGTTCGTGGTCGAGCCGGCCGGGGGTCCTTGCGGACTACCGTTCATTTATCTTCGACCCGGTCGTCGTTTCCCTCGGCAAAGCCGCGCCGGAGTACGAGTCCAGCGCCGACGAGTTGAAGATCCTCAGCGAGCACCTGCGTAAGGCGTTCACCGATGAACTGACGCGCGGCGGCTACACGATCGTCGACAAGCCGGGTGACGGCGTGCTCCGTGTGCGCGCAGCGATCACGGAACTCGTTCCCGTCCATCCCTCGAAGAACCTCGGCGCGAAAGCGATTGGCAGTTTCCTCGGCCCCGGCGGCATTCTCCTTCCTACGATCGATATCGGACAGGCGGCCATCGAAGTGGACATGCGCGACAGCAACACCAACGCACGCGTGGCAGCATTCGCCGACCGGAAATTGGGCCGCAAGTACTTCGGCGGATTGAACTCCTATCGCCGATGGGGAGACGTCGAATCTGCCTTCGTCGCGTGGGCCCGCGAATTCCGCGTACGGCTCGACCAGGTCCAAAAGCCGAAGTGACGCATGCTAAGGTATCCGGACACATCGACGAAGGAGCCGATTCATGATCAAGAAGAAAGACGTTCAGAAGACCGCGAAGAAAGTCGGCAAAGCAGTGGCCAAGGCGAGTGAAGACGCTTACGACGCTGTTGCGAAAGCCGCCAAACCGAAGATAAAGGCGATCAAGAAAGCCGCCGCGCCGAAAGTCAAAGAGGCGCGCAAAGCGATCGACAAGCAGGTCGCCAAAGGCGTGAAGGGCGCAAAGTCGATGGCGAAGGATGCCCTCAACTCCACCGCCAAGTCGCTGCAAAAAGCCGCGAAAAAGATCTGATGATCCCGAGTTGCCGGACGCTCCGTCCGGCAACTCTCCCGTTGGCCTGCGATGACTACTCGACGCGCAACCGCGTTGTTCGGCGGCATCTCGCTGGTCGCAGTCATTGCGCGATTGCTCCAACTGCTGGGACTCCATCCGCTGGTCTGGGATGAGATCGAATTCTTCCGCGCCACCGACTGGGTGCGGCGCGGCCTCGTTCCGTATCGCGATTTCTGGGAGCACCACACGCCGCTGCAGTGGTTCCTCTTCGCACCGGTCACGGCGTTGACGAACAGCACCGGCGTCAGCGCGATCCTGCTGATGCGCTGCGCGCAACTGCCGCTGTGGATTCTGACGTTCATCCTGCTGCGCGGCTGGATGCGCCGCGCGGGCATCTCGGCGTTCGCGGCATGGACGGCGATGACGCTGGTGCTCTGCAGCACTCTCTTCATGCTGCCGGCGGTCGAGTACCGCGTCGACGTGCTCGGATGCGTCATCTACATCGCAGCGCTCTTTTTTCTCCAACGCATCGGCGACCATCCCAAGTTCGCCTTCCTCGGCGGCGCGATGCTCTGCCTGGCCGGGTTGGCCAACTTGCGACTCGGCCCGCTGGCCGTGCTCACGCTCCTGCTCGTGCGCGTCGTGCGCACGCGCGATCGAGCCTGGGGCGGCAACGCTCGCGCGAACTGGTGCTTCGCCGGCGCCGCTGCGACGTTCGGCGCTGCCTGCATTTACTTTGCGGCCACGCATTCTGCGCGCATCGCGTGGCAGCGGCTGTGGAGCGACAACTTCCTCGCCGATCGTTTCGCGCAAGCGCCGGTCGACTGGATGTTCGCGCACCGTTTCGCGGTCGCGTTTGGAGTGCGCCTCGTCGACTCCGCTCCGAACTTCCAACTTTCCGCGGTCGATCCCGGAGGCATCGCCATCCTGATCATCGGCGGAATCGGCGTCGTGCGCGCGCTGCGTCGCGGATTCCGTGCGCCCGGCGACGATTTCTTCCTCGCGTTTCTGCAGGTCGCCAACCTGCTCTTCATCGCCGCGATGAAGTACGTCTTCAACTACCACCTCGAGATCGCCGTCCTGTTGATGGCTCCGCTCGTGGCCATCGAGATCGATCGGTTCGCCACGACTGACTCACGCCGCCGTGCGCTGATTGCGCTCGTCGTGATCGCCGCCACCGTCAACATCGCCGCGGCCGTTTTCCGCGGCAAGGAGAGCGACACCGTCTACGAAGACTTCGTCATGCGCGAAGCCGATCGCCGAACGCCGCCCGGATCGAAGGTGTTCGACAGCGTCGGTTGGCCGTTGCATCGCGATCCCGCCTACCGCTACTGGTTCCTGCGCGCGAACGTCTTCGTGATGGAGGAGCACAAACTCTTCGAGCCGTACACCATTGCCGACGTCCTTCGCGATCCGCCGGCCGCCGTGATCGCTGACTACGACGTTCGCAAGTGGCTCGCGGCGCATCGTCCGTTCGGCGAATTCATCGTCACGCATTACCTCCCGCTGTGGCGCGAGATCTGGCTGCCCGGAATGTCCGCGCGCGTCACGCCGCTCGCGCGGGCGGCAAGATGGATCGTGCTCGCGGATGGCACCTACGACGTCTACGCCTCAACGAATCTGGCGTCACATCCGTGGTACCGGCAGCCTCTCGATTTCGAGCGTCCGCTCTGGCGCGGCGTCGGTCCGCCAACGGCGTCCGATCGCGGCGCGAACATCGATTGGTTCGTCGATGGCGCTCCGATTCCCGCGACGACAACGCTCACGTTGCGGCGCGGACAACGTCTCGACGCCATCTCGCACGAGCCGCTACCGGTCGGGATCATGCTCATCGACGCACGCAACGACGTCGCTTTCTGCCAGCCGCCGCGCGGCACCACGCTCGAGGCCTCCGATCCGCCGCGCTGGCACGTCCCCGACCTCGGCGCGCTCCTCCAACTCGCGCGCGGCACCGACGCGATCTCGCCGCGCAGCCCGTGCCACCGCTGAAAGATATGCACCCGCGCAGTCGAAACCTCGTTGCGCGCGTGTCGATCGAGCCTTGGGCAACCAACGCCGCGGGCCGTGCCCGCTACAATACGCGGCCCTTATGACTCATCGCTCCATCGGCATTCTCGGCGGCGGCATCTCCGGTGTCGCCCTCGCCTCCTTCCTCGGCGACGACGT